>CAYODE010000123.1:0-10907 GCA_964402685.1 uncultured Aestuariivita sp.
GGGGGCGCTGTGATCGATCCCTTGATTGAGGACCTGATCCGAGAAGAAGCGTGGTTTGCCAAGGTCGAACAGCGGAGCTTTGATCCCGACGACATGATTGATCACCTGCTGCAGGTTTTGCGAGAGGAGCTAAGCACCATTCGAATGGAGATGCCTGACGGGGCGGTCGAGGACCTGGAAAAGATTGTCGTTCACGGCTTGGGCTACCCGGAAAGCAAGTTGAACCTATTGGGCCTGTGATAGTCCCTAACGCGGGTCCTCTGCAGGATAATGCCAATTCAGTTCAGTATTCAGCTGCTCGCCAAGTTCCGCTGGGGCGTTGTCCATGGGTGGGCGCGTGTGCAGCCATGTTTCGTTCCCAGTCGCGGCGGCAAACATCGATTTCAGCGCGGGGATAAAGCCCGCGTTCTGAACGGCGGTGCGATGTTTGACCATGCCGCTCTCCAGTTTCGCGCATGCCGCACTGTCACCGGCCTGCTGCGCATCAAAATACGCGCGGATCACTGAAGGGTTCGAATTGCACGTCGCTGAAATACACCCCGCGGCCCCTTCGGCCAGACCATGAACCAAATGCGTTTCCGAGGCTGGGAAAACCGACACTCCAGGTGCGGCGTCAATCACTGCCTTAGTGTTCTCCCAATTCCCGCTGCTGTCCTTGTAGGCCACAATGATATCCGGAAAGGCCGCGTTCAGTCGCGCGGTCACGGTGAGCGAGATGGGAACACCAGACATCTGCGGAATGTGATAAAGGCAGATACGCAGTCTGTCAGAAGCCACACCTTCAATCAGGCGCGAGTAATAGGTGTAAAGCCCCTCATCCGATGTCGGGTAATAGAACGGTGGCAAAACCATCGATGCCGCGCAGCCCAAATCGGTGGCATGACGGGTCAGTGTGATGGTGTCCGGCAATGCACAAAGGCCTGTGCCCGGCATCATTTGCGCGGCTGGAATCTTAGCATCCACCAACCGTTCCAGCATTTCCATGCGTTCGGACAGACCCACGGCAACGGCCTCCCCGGTTGTCCCGAATGGTGAGAGGTAGTGAATGCCCGCCTGCAGAGAGTAGGTAGCATGATCCACATAGAGTCGGGTGGCAATGGTGCCGTCTCTATGGAACGGGGTCAGGATTGGAGAGACAACGCCGGTAAAGTCGGGATGCGCCATGTGCCGTGGCTCCTTGTGTTGCAACGTGCTGACACTAACAGCCTGTGCATCAGGGGGAAGAGGTTACACGGCCTCTGCGACCCAGTTCGGTTCGAATTCGAAGCGGCTGACACCTGCCAGTCGTATGATGCGCTGCAATTCGGCTTCCAAACGCCTTGTGCGTGCATTCGACCAGCGCACGCCTCGCTCTGGCCACAGCTTGGTTACAATCAAAACATCCCGGTCCCGATGCGCCTTCATATCGACACGACCAATGATCCGATCGCGTTCCAAAAGTGGAAAAACGTAGTAGCCATACTTCCGTTTCGCTGCGGGCACAAAAATCTCGATCCGGTACTCAAAACCAAACAAGCGTTCGGCTCGCTTTCGATCTCTTAGCACTGGGTCAAATGGACTGAGGACCCGCATCCGACCGGGCGTATCCGGCAACTCTGAGAGTTGGTCAATCAAATCCGGTTTGGCAAACACAGGCCGGCACGCGCCGTTGGCGCAGATGACCTCTACCTCAATAATCCGCCCGTCCTTCAGCGCTGTGGCACACCAGTCTTTTGCCTCGGCCGGACTGACCGTGTCCCAAAAGGCTGCCAATTCGCCCGAAGTCGCGAAACCCAATCGATCTATCGCTGCCTCGCAACACCAGTCGATTGTTTCCTGTGTTTCCGGCCGAGCATTGGAGTGCAAAAGCGCCTGATCAATCACCCGCTCGGTCAGGTCGTAACGCTTTTGGAACCCTTGACGGCCGACAACCGTCAGGGCACCGGATCGCCAGAGGTATTCCAAAGCAGTTTTTGACGGATGCCAATCCCACCATCCGCCAGACGATTTCTTTTCATCTTTACCCAAGTCCGAGGAACTGACCGGCCCGTGATCGCGAATATGCGCCAGTACGTCGTCAAATCGGGCTTCGAATCCATCACGTCGCCAGTTGCGCCAGCGGCTTTTCAGAACATCCGCATCCCTTTGAAAGCGCAGATGCCAGTGTGGGTAAAACGCCATTGGGATCACTGCGGCATCATGGGTCCAATGCTCGAACAGGCCACGGTCTTTCTCATAAAGCCGCTGCAGGTGTCGGGGACGGTAACTGGGACGGCGCGCAAACAGGATCAAGTCGTGGGCGCGCGCAACCGTGTTGATGCTGTCCAGTTGAACAAACCCCAGATCTTCGATGACCCCTTGCAAATCGGCGCCCTTGCCCGGTCCGGTGGGTTGATCAGCCAACCCATGGCGATCCAAGAATATACCGCGCGCGGTCTTGGTATCCAGCTGTGGGCGCGCCATCTTCAACGGCGGCGCAGCGTATCGCCGTAGCTAATCGTGGGAGAGAGGGTGACGATCTTTTCCAGATCCCCGTCGGGGTTTTCAAGCTGTGCCGCGACGATCTCGGCGGCCTTGCGTCCGATCTCAATCCGGCACGCATCCATCGTGGCTAGCTTGCGTGGCAATCCTTGCAGTAACTCAACCCCGTTAAACCCTGCCAACCCGATCTGACCCGGCACATCAATGCCCTGCTCAATCAAGTAGAGCAATCCACCGGCACCGATCAGATCGTTCGAATAATACAGGAAGTCCAGCTCTGGAGACCGTTCCAGCATCTCTTCCGTCATCTCACGCCCCTTGGCCAGCGCTGAGCCACCGGAGTAAAACGCGCGATCCTCGATTTCCACTCCGGATTTCGCCAACTGTTCCGTGAAGCCTTCAAAGCGCTTCCGCGCTCGATGATCCAAAGGCATCTTCGTGCCCATAAAGCCAATGTGACGATATCCGGCCTTGAGAATGGCTTTTGCCATTTCTCTCCCTGCGCGCCGGTGAGAGATGCCGACCATCGCGTCAATTGGAGTTCCGTCACTGTCCATGATCTCGACCACTGGAATGCCAGCTGCCTCCAGCATCGCCTTGGCCGCATCCGAATGCTCTAAGCCTGCAATGATTACACCCGAAGGTCGCCAGGAGAGCATTTCATAAAGAACCCGCTCTTCCTTTTCAGGCAGGTAGTCTGTGACGCCCACAACGGGTTGGAGCTCGGTATCTTCCAACACTTGATTGACCCCAGTCAGCACTTCAGGGAACACCATGTTTGACAGGGACGGAATGATGACCGCCACCAAGTTGACCCTGCTCGAGGCCAATGCGCCCGCGATCTTGTTTGGCACATACCCTAACTCTTTCGCCGCAGCGAGCACACGTTCGCGGGTAGCGTTCGAAACGTCGCCTCGATTGCGCAAGACACGGCTAACTGTCATCTCGGACACACCAGATGCTTCTGATACATCGCGCAAAGTCAAAGGGCGTTTCGGCTCGATTGTCATGGGTGGCCCCTTCAGGCTTACATCGTTGATTGTTGTTATCGCAAACAAGGTCCTCCGGGCAAGCATGCAGGTCTACCGATGACAAGTGGCATTTGCGGGGGTAAGAAGACGACGGAGGCCCCGTGGCTCAACTGGATAGAGCAGCCCCCTCCTAAGGGGCAGGTTGCAGGTTCGAATCCTGCCGGGGTCGCCACAAGACCAAGTGTGACGTTCGGGCAAGAATGCCATTTGTCTATTCTACTTTGTGACATCCTCTCTCTAAGATGAAACGTCCTTAATGCTATTTGAGATATTCCTCGACGGCAGATCCGCCTAGAAATCTGTGTGCAAACAACACAGTGGTCGTTGGTGCTGGCTGCGCGAAATGACTGCTCCGAGCCCGAAGTCATCTATGCGCCGTAGTGCCCAATAGTTGGCTATTAGGAACATTTTTCCCGGTGGGCGTATGAAAGTCCGTACTACGCGTCCAAAGCATTAAACAAGAGACGTGCCGCGGCCAGTTTCCTCGCGATTTCACCACGTTCTAGACCGAGGATCTCGGCGGCTTCTGCGTAGGACAGCTCCTCCACATACACCAACAATACGGCAATCCTGAGATCAGTTTGAAGTTCAAGTATCGACTTGAGTGTTCTTAGACTTTGGGAATTGCTCCCCGGCAAACTTTCCATGAACACGTCAAGATATTGACCCTTCTCATCGGACGCTGTCTCGCCCTTCCAAAACCGATAGGCTTCTCTAAATACGGTAACACGGTAGCCTTGCCCGAATTGTCTATGGAAATCTGGCTCCACGCGCGTTTTCCAAAACACTTCGAGTAGAGACTTTGCCGACGAGAAGTCGAGCTCAAGAACCAAGTACATTCGCTCGATCGAACGTAGAAATCGCGATGCTGAGACGCTTTGCGGTTCAGCTCTATGCATTGTCAGCTCAGAAGACCGGAGGGGTCGGCGTTGCCCGCCATCCATACCGCTGTCAGACGTCCATTATCACGACTGATACCCGTCAATGGAGCGGAACTTCCTTCAAACGTCTTTTCCATAGCGGCGCTTCCCTAACGTTTTGAAGTCAAGCTAGGTGAATGATTTTTCCGTCATCAGTCGTACATTTGACAACTCAGTGTGGACAAAATTACAACACTTGAGATGAAGAAAGCCGCCGAAGTCGCATTCCTGAAAGTCGTGGAGCTTAGATCTATTCGAGCTGCCGCGCGTGCTTTGGGGCAAGATCCCTCTGGAATCTCGCGCAGGATCACACAATTGGAGCAAAGGCTCGGCACGCGGCTTGTCGACCGAAGAGGTAACGCCACCCATGTGACCGCTCAGGGTCAAGTTTATTTCGAGCGGCTATCCTCCATCATCAGCCAATTGGAAGCGTTAGACGCGGAAATCAGCGGCGAAAACCTGACACCAAGCGGACTTTTGCGCGTCACTTGCGCCATCGATTTTGGGCAGCAATTCGTGGCGGACTGGCTTTTGGAGTTCCGGCAGAAGTACCCCAACGTAGACTATGATCTCATGCTGGCCACTCCCCATGCCGACATGAACCAGAACGCGATTGATGTGGCATTGCGCGTCGGCGAGCTTCCAGATTCTAGCCTGATCGCCCGCAAACTGGGCGATGTACGGTTGGGGCTTGTCGCCTCACCGGATTACTTGAGGCGCAAGGGGACACCTGAGCACCCCGAGGATCTTACACAGCATGATTTCGTCTTCTTCTCCCATACCAATCGCCAGCAACCGCTGGAGCTGGTTGATGCCGATGGTACGAGCGTAAAAGTGCGGCGATCCGGTGGCATTGCAATCAACGCCGTTCGTCCAGCTGTGAAGGCTGTTGCCGAAGGGCAGGGCATACATTTTGGTCCTCTTTGGGCCTTCGCGCCAAAGATCGCGAGCGGCGAGATTGTGACTGTATTGCCCGACTACTCCCATAAACTCTTTCCGTTTTATGCAGTGCGCCAGCCATCAGTTGTCGTACCGGCGCGCATTTCGAGCTTCATAGATCATGTGAGCGAGAAAGTCCGGTCGGTTGAGGGTTTGGTGCCGGTTTCGCCAATGACGTGACGCTCGGACCAAAGAAGACAACGTCTGTTCATGCGAGCTTTTATTGCTGCACAGTTCCATTTTTCGGCTCTGTCCAGGGTTAAGTAAACGGATATTAAGCTTTGTTCGCATACTGGCGAGTACGTCTGATACCGCTTCTCGTAGCCGGCCCTGGATAACAACACATGCCATTTTCGGGTCGATGTTCGTTTGAACTGACGGCTTAGGGGTTTTCAACGCGTCACAGCAACGAATGATAATCGTTGTTTTAAACCAGCGACATTTGCCAAGTCAGTGTGGAAGGACAACAGTTTGCGCCCGTTGTCGTCCAGGTTATGTCAGAGACCTGCATCGCAGCACCTTGGGAGCGGTACGTTGCGTCGACCTGGATATGCTTCGCTGCGGAAGCTGCTTCGGATCATCGCGAGAGCCTCAATCGGGTCCGCGGATCTGTTGATCGGTTCAAAAGAAATACTGTGCCAATAGCCCGCACATGCAGCGTGTCTAAGAAACGGAGGTTTCAAAGAGGGTTCGTAAATCCATTACAAGACCGTCACAAAAACCACTTACCCGGGCAGCGATGCAAACCATAGGGGTGGACCATGTTCAAATCACTGTCTCTTGCTGCCGCAGCTGCGTTCCTCAGCACGGCTGCTTTCGCTGCCGACGTATCCGGAAAACTGGTGCTTTACACTTCGCAACCGAACGCGGATGCGCAACGCACGGTGGATGCCTTTACAGCCAAGTACCCTGATGTCGAAGTAGAATGGATCCGTGACGGAACCACCAAAGTCATGGCTAAACTGCGCGCTGAATTCGAGGCGGGTGCGCCTCAGCCTGACGTGTTGCTGATCGCAGATATGGTCACAATGGAAGGGCTGGAAGCAGAAGGCCGGTTGATGGCTTATCCTGAAGCAGATGTGTCAGCCTATGATCCGGCGCTTATGGACAGCGAAGGCCATTATTTCTCGACCAAACTGATCACAACTGGAATTGTTTACAACACATCGGCACCGATGGTGCCGACATCTTACGCGGACCTATTGAAACCTGAAGCCAAGGATATGCTGGCAATGCCGTCGCCTCTGACCTCGGGTGCGGCGACCATTCATATGGCCGCCATCACCGGCCACCCTGATCTGGGCTGGGAGTTCTATGAAGGCCTGGCTGATCAAGGTGCCAATCCCCAAGGCGGTAACGGTGGTACATATCGTGCGATCGCGGGTGGCGAAAAACTGTATGGGTTTGTTGTCGACTTCTTACCAATCCGCAACAAGTTGGAAGGCGCTCCGGTTGAGTTCGTCTTCCCCGAAGAAGGCGTGAGCGCCGTGACCGAGCCTGTTGCGATCCTTTCCACTGCGCAGAACCCGACAGCGGCCAAAGCCTTTGTAGATTTCCTGATCTCGCCCGAAGGGCAGCAGTTGGCCGCTGACATGGGCTATTTGCCTGCGCATCCGGCGATCAAACCACCTGAAGGTTTCCCTGCCCGCGACCAGATCGAGCTGCTGGATTTCGACCCGGCAAAAGCGCTGGCCGACGACGAAGCCAGCAAGCTGAAATTTGCTGATATCTTCGGCGGCTAATGCTGAACCGTTTTGAACGCGGCGAGGGGGTAACCCTCGCCGTTGTCATATCTATCACTCTGATCTTATTTGTTTTCCCGCTGGCATTGTTGGCACAAGTCGCGTTTCAGAACGGGCTTGGCCCCATGGTGGAAGCGATGGAGTCCCGCTCGGTACGTCGCGCGCTGTGGAATTCCTTGGAAAGTGCCGCACTTTCAAGCGTCTTTGCGCTATGTACCGGAACGCTTGTCGCACTGATCCTAGGCCTGACCGATGTGCGCGGCAAAGGGGTCTTTGCGTTTCTCCTACTCATTCCCATGATGATCCCGCCCCATGTCACTGCGATTGCATGGATTCAGGCGCTCGGTCCGTCTTCGGCCTTGCTACAGGCTTTGGGGATCGCACCGCCCTTGGGGTCGACACACCCTTTATATTCGCGCGAAGGGGTGATCCTTTTACTTGGCGTGCAACATGCGCCGCTTGTTTTTCTGGTAGTTCTGGCCGCGTTGCGTAGCCTCCCGCGTGAAATGTCGGATGCCGCGCGCGTGTCCGGCGCATCGCCCTCGCGGATGTTGAGGAGGATTGTTCTGCCTCTGTTGGCACCCACTCTGATCGCTGCATATGCGCTGGCATTCGTGTCTGCCTTGGGCAATTTCGGTATCCCTGCGTTGCTTGGGATACCTGCCCGATATACCACGCTGCCGGTATTAATCTGGCAACGTCTGGCCAGTTTTGGCCCATCGGTATTGACTGATATGGCCGTGATTGCAGCCCTTGTTGCGGTTTTGGCGGTTTTGGCGGTGATCTTTCAATTGTGGTTGTCGTCCCGCCAACGCAATGCTCTGATTGGGCCCCCGCAACCGCCTTTGGATATTCGCTTGGGTCGCGCGCGGTTATGGGTGGAAGTGCCGCTTGCCGTGATCATTCTGGCGACACTCGTCCTACCGATCACGGCTCTGTTTGCTACGGCTTTGGTGCCGACATACGGCGTGCGACTTAGTCTTGATACACTGACCTTTTCAAATTTTAACGAGATCTTGTTTCGGCAATCCGTGACTGTACGTGCCTTTTTGAACTCGACACTGATCGCAGGTGCGGCGGCCGTGTTTCTTGCTGCCTTCGCGATGTTGGTGGCCCGATATGCTGCCGCTAGATCCGCGCACCAGCGGCGATTGGGTACGGGATTGTCTGCGGTAGGAGAGATGACCTATGCCATCCCCGGTCTTGTCATTTCGATGGCTTTCATTTTGGCGTTCATCAGGCCGCTCCCTTTGCTGGATGTATCGATCTACAACACGCTATGGATCATCCTTTTGGCCTATCTCTGTGCCTTTTTCTCTATCGCTTTGAAGCCGGTTACTGCCGCCATGTTGCAATTTGACCCCGCTTTAGACGAAGCCGCGCGGACGGCGGGCGCAGGCTACGTCAGACGGTTGCTGCGGATTACGTTCCCGCTCGTGCTACCTGCGGCGGCATCCGGTGCGATCTTGGTGTTCCTGACTGCATACAATGAGGTCACCGTGTCCGCATTGCTGTGGTCCAGCGGGAACGAGACGATCGGGACGACGATCTTCAACTACGAAGATGGCGGGTATACGACACTTGCCTCCGCAATGTCGGCGATCACCGTCCTTGCCACCGTTTTGCTGATGTGGGCGCTAGATTGGATGGGACGCCGCGCCCCGCCAGGCGTCGTGCCCTGGCGGCTTTAGCCGGAGAGGATCCAACCGCCGGTCAGCCTGACGCCCACGCTGTCACCAACGCGGACGCGGTGTGGAAGGTCGAAGACCAACTGAGACGCGCCATCCATCCCAATTGCTGCCACTTCCCAATGACCGCCGCGATAGGTGCTTGTTGCGATCTGAACCTGTGTTCCTTCCGGATCCAGTGCAACTTGTTTCGGACGGATCAGGATCTGACAAAGACCGGTTCCGTTGCCTGATAAGGCGACGTCTTGGCCCGCTATCTGTGCCACGCCTTTATCGACCTGCGCAGATACTACAGCACCCCGACCAATGAACCTCGCTACCATCTGGTTCGCGGGGCGCTCATAAACATCCTGTGGCGCACCCACTTGCATAAGACGCCCTTGATCCATCACGGCCATGATATCGGCCAAAGCCATGGCTTCGCGTTGGTCGTGAGTAATAAACAGCGTGGTCACCCCAGACCGGTTGTGAAATGCGCGTAATTCGCCCTCCATCGCATGGCGCAGATGCGGGTCGAGATTGGCGAGCGGTTCATCCATCAAAATCGTGCGCGCGCCACCTGCCAGACATCGGGCCAAGGCCACACGTTGCCGCTGTCCACCCGACAAGGCATCTGGCCTGCGATCTGCGAAGGTATCCAGAGCTACGGTCGAAAGATGCTGGCTCGCCTTCTGCAAAGCCTCGGCCCGCGGGGTGCCTTTGGCCTCGTAGGGAAAGGCCACATTCTGGGCAACGGTCAGGTGCGGCCACAAAGCGTAAGACTGAAACACAACCCCAACTTGGCGGTCTTCTGGTGGCACGTTGACCTGATCCCCAAACATCACGCGATCATCCAGCGAAATCCGTCCAGTTTCGGGTGTCTCCAACCCCGCGACAGCCCGCAGCAATGTGCTTTTCCCGCAGCCCGATGGACCAACGACACAAAAGAACGCGCCTTGGGGCACCTCAAACGATATGCTGTCCAAAGCAACATGATCGCCGAAGGTTTTTCGGAGGGCATTCACGGTGATACTCACGGTTTAGAACTGCTCTTCTTGACGTTGATCTCAGGTAGATAGTCGAAGGACTTAACAGTTTCTTGTCATACTGGTTCCCGATACGATCAGTGTAACTATCAGACAATCCAATCAAAACCAGCTCAACCGCGCTTGGTCAGCGACCTTTTTGGGGCATGGACGTGGGTTTTCTGTAGTAAAGTTTCGGGAACGGGAGGACGCATGTTAAGCGTCCGATGTGGCTGGATGCGATTGTACTGCCTGAGTCACTGCTTGATGACGATTTGGGTCTGCCTGGTTGTTGCGAACCTCTCCGCATTGAGAACCTCCCGGTGTAACGTCTCACGCACCACGCGTTGTTCCCGATCTGCAAAGGCGATCCCGGACACGTCCGAATCCGCTTAATGCCAACGGTTTGAAGCCAGCCCTAAATTGCTTCGACAGCAATCTCCTAAGTTAGAGGCGAGAGGCTTATGTCAGTCCACGATTTCAATGCGCAGCGGCGCGGTCTGGCCCGATAAACGGCTGGTACAGATTGCGTGTACGAAACCTACTCTGGCGTCACCCAATCAGGCATCGCAAAGACGATCTTTCGTATCAGGCAATCAAGCTGCGCCAATTCGTCATCGCTCAGCGCGGCGCGCATTGCGTCCTGACGAGCTTTGACGATGGGCTCCGCATGCTCCAACGTTGTCCAACCCGTTTCCGTCAGGGTCAGCGGCTTGGCGCGTTTGTCGTCGGGGTCTGTGCTGCGCTGGACATATCCCTTTTTCAAAAGGTCCGAAACCGCGCGGCTGATCGAATTCTTGGGCTGGCCCGTCACACGGCAGATGTCCTGAGCGACCAGACCTGGCATGTGCTTCAGGCAATACAAAATGACAAACTCAGGACGAGTGATGCCAAATTTTTCCCCCAAATGGCGATAGACGGGTCCGGTAAAGAAGTTGGCGACAAAGTTGATGCGCCAAGCGTGGCGTAGTTCGGTGTCGTCAAGCATCACAAGTGACAAAGCTCCGAATGTATCGGCCATGTCCGCTGCGATGCTAAGGCTATTGTCTTGCTCGGTCATGAATGTGTCTTACGACAGGTTGGTTCAAAATGGAACTTTACAAAAGGTTCCATTTGGGACTTT
>CAYODE010000124.1:0-10846 GCA_964402685.1 uncultured Aestuariivita sp.
CATCGGCCAGGAACAACTCCAGCACGTCGATATGCTCTGTCCCTTTGAGTGGGTCGCCGCCAATGCCCACACAAGTGGACTGACCCAAACCGACGTCGGTTGTCTGTTTCACCGCTTCGTAGGTCAGCGTTCCGGACCGCGACACAACGCCGACGGTGCCCCGTTTGTGGATATGGCCGGGCATGATCCCGATTTTGCAGGCATCAGGCGTAATCACACCGGGACAGTTCGGGCCAATCAGGCGCGACGCGGACCCTTCCAAGGCGCGCTTGACCTTCATCATATCCAGCACCGGGATGCCTTCGGTGATACAAACGATGACTTCCATTTCTGCATCGATCGCTTCGAGGATCGAATCCGCTGCAAAAGGCGGCGGTACGTAAATGACTGAAGCGTTCGCCTCGGTCACGGCCTTGGCCTCGTGCACGGAATTGAAGACTGGCAAGTCCAGGTGGGTCATGCCGCCTTTTCCGGGGGTCACCCCGCCAACCATTTTCGTGCCATAGGCAATGGCTTGTTCGGAGTGAAACGTGCCTTGGCTCCCGGTGAAGCCCTGACAGATGACTTTGGTGTTTTCGTCGATAAGTACGGCCATGATGTATTTTGTCCCTCTTAGGCGGCAGGCTTTATGGCGAGTGCCTGAATATTGTCGTCGAGCCATATTTTGTGGCGATTGACGAGTTTGAATTCGAACCCGGCGCGCTGGACAGTGTCTTTGAGCGTGTCGGGGGTGAAGTACGTGACATGATCGGGATGGCGAAAGCCGGGCCAGTTGGCTCCGGAGATCCGCCTGTTGAGTGAAGAGTAATTTGGCACCCGGATATAGAGGCGACCACCTGAGCGCAGTGTGCGAAAAGCGCCTTCCAGAACGGTTGTGAAGTTCACTTCATGTTCAAGGTAGGAAGACATGACGACGCCATCGAAAAACTCTTCTGCGAAGTCAAAGATGCGCTCAGCGCCAGCCCCTTGAACGCAATAGCCACCCCGCGCGCGCATCACTTGGTCCGCACTTTCTGCAAGGCTTTTGCTAAGCTCGATACCGTAGGGAATGCTGGGTGGTCCGATACGGAGTAAGTTGGCACAGCCGATGTCAAGGATCCGACCTGTCCCCAAAAGACGCGCGTAGAGCTTTTGATCATCGCGCAGCTTTTTACCGAAATTGCGCACCGCCCGGGCGATACGCTTCAGCGGTCCGCGTTTTTTCTCTCGAACCACATCTTCGGCCTGATAGGCCGTTTCCCAGGCAAGCGCCTCGCTTTCCAATTCCTCATATTCAACCGGATTGCGCAGGTGCACCAAATTGCATGTATTGCACCGCCCGATGCGCCAAGGATCTGGTGCAAGCTTCGGCAGATCCGAGATGCTCTCAGATCCGCAAGCTGGGCATGGGCGGTACATGGTCATGGTGCTCATCTCGGACCCCGATGCCGGGTTCAGCCTTTGACCGCTTTCACGATCTTTTCGGCACCGTCTTTCAGGTTGTCGGCAGCGATGACGTCCAGGCCAGAGGTGTTGATGATTTCCTTGCCCTTTTCGACGTTGGTCCCTTCCAGACGTACGACCAGCGGAACCTTGAGACCAACTTCTTTCACAGCGGCTACAACACCCTCGGCGATAACATCGCAGCGCATGATGCCGCCAAAAATGTTCACGAGGATCCCTTTGACGTTTGGATCCGAGGTAATGATTTTGAACGCTTCTGTCACTTTTTCCTTGGTCGCTCCGCCGCCGACGTCAAGGAAGTTGGCGGGTTCGGCCCCATAAAGCTTGATGATGTCCATTGTGGCCATCGCCAGACCGGCACCGTTGACCATGCACCCGATCTCACCATCCAAGGCGATGTAGTTCAGATCGTATTTGGACGCTTCCAATTCTTTGGGGTCTTCTTCCGTGGTGTCGCGCAGTTCAGCCACGTCCGCGTGGCGATAAACGGCGTTGCCGTCAAAGCTGACCTTCGCGTCGAGCACTTTAAGATCACCGGCATCGGTAACGATCAGCGGATTGATCTCAAGCATTTCCATGTCTTTTTCGACAAACGCTTTATACAGCGTGCCCATCAGCGCCACGCACTGCTTGACTTGCTTGCCTTCTAAACCAAGCGAGAATGCGATGCGACGGCCGTGGAACGCCTGGTATCCGGCGGCAGGATCAACCGAGAAGGACAGGATCTTTTCTGGCGTCGCAGCGGCCACTTCTTCGATATCCATGCCGCCTTCGGTCGAGCATACGAACGAAATACGGCTGGTTTGGCGGTCCACCAGCAAGGCGAGGTACATCTCGGTTTCGATGCCTGAGCCGTCTTCGATATAAATTCGATTGACCTGCTTGCCGACCGGACCCGTTTGGTGCGTGACCAGGGTACGGCCCAGCATCTTTTTGGCTTCTTCTGCCGCTTCTTCGACAGATTTGGTCAGGCGTACGCCGCCCTTTTCTCCGGCGTCCGATTCTTTGAACGATCCTTTGCCGCGGCCGCCCGCGTGAATTTGCGCTTTGACAACCCACATAGGCCCATCAAGGGCTCCGGCTGCGGTTTTCGCTTCTTCGGCCTTGAGCACGACGCGCCCGTCGGAAACCGGTGCGCCATAGCTGCGCAACAGAGCTTTGGCCTGGTATTCGTGGATGTTCATTGGAAAACTGTCCCGTTTTGCTTTGATTGCAACGAGCTATAAGGTGAGCTCATATACTGCGTTAAACGATATTTTGCCGCAGGGTAGGGTTTTGAAGGGAAAAAGCGACATTTGTGATCACACGATAAAAAAGTGTGATCACAAGTGCTGTTGGGAATTGGCTTCTTGTCGGTAAACCCTTTGTGATTCGCGCCTGCGTTGTTGGCGCCGTGGCGTGATCTAAGTTTCGCGGATGTCTGCGATACAACCCCAAGCCCCCGTTCATTCCTGGCCTGTTTTTCTTGCTGGGTCAGGGGTCGTTTTAACACTGTTTTTGGTGTTTCTGCGGCCTGAGCAAACTATCTCGCTAACCACGGCAGAGCGTGCTGTTTTCTGGTCATTGCACGTTCTGATCCCGCTGGCGTTGTTGCAAGTGTCTCAGTCTTTGGTGTCCCGCTATTGGGTGTTTCCCTCACTCGGCAGCTGGCCTCAGATTGCTTTTGGCGGTCTTGTTGGCGCGATCGTTTTCGCGCCTTTTGCTCTTGGCATGGACGCGGTGTTTGGCGTTGTTGAAGATGATCCCTTGGGTGTCGGTTTGTTGTTGGACGAACTGCTGGGCGTTGGGCCGCCCTTGATCCTTGTATGGCTCGCTCTGAATGCAAGTCGGGTTCTGCGTTTGCCGCCGCTCGACGTTCAGGACGGCTCCGTGGCAGAACCGACACCTGAATTCTGGGATCGTGTGCCGGTCGCAATCGGGCGCGATCTGATCGCGTTAAGTGCCGAATTGCATTATACACGTGTAACGACCACGCGTGGGGATGCGCTCATCCTCTACCCGTTCGGCCGCGCAGTAGAGGATCTGCGCCATGCCTCCGGAATGCGCGTGCACAGATCGCATTGGGTGGCTTTGATACATGTGACAGACGTCGAACGCCGCGGGCAGGGTGCGCAGGTCTTCCTAACCGGTGGCATGTCGGTTCCTGTCAGCCGCAGTTACCGCAAGGCTTTGGAAGAAGCGCTCAGGTAGGTTCACTCGTGCATTGCAACGGTGCATTCGTGCAAAGGCGCTAGCGTTTACAAGTCAGCGCACGAGTTAGTTGGTCTCCACCACACACTGGAGACAAGTAAAATGACCCCGACCCCCCTGTTACGTGTTATCAGCGTACTGGTTTGCATGACCATGCCCGGCGTGGCGTCCGCCGACGGGCAGTTCTACGCCAAGATTTTTGGCGGTGCGTCAGCCTTAAGCAGCGAAACACTGACCCTCGGTGGCGCGTCCGGAAACGCCGAATTTGACACTGGTTACCTTGTCGGCGGTGCCATCGGTTACGACTACGCCAACTCGCCGTTTCGCACCGAGCTTGAGTATACCTATCGGACAGGCGACACGAAAACCATGCCGGCCAGCATCGGAACAGGCGGCGATTTCGCGTCGACGAGTTTAATGCTCAACGCCTATTACGACTTTGATACCGGGTCAGCATGGACGCCTTACCTTGGCATCGGCATTGGTGCTGCCACCGAGATCGATTTTGACGTGACCGGTGGGGCAGGTGAGTTTTCGGACTCTGGCGTCTTCGCCGCTCAAATCATGGCGGGCGCGTCCTATGCAATCAATGAGCGCACCTCGGTTTACGGCGAGTTGCGCTATTTCGATGCAAGTTCAGTTGACCTAACGGGGACCGGCGGAACGCTCAGCACCAGCTACAGCACAGTCGATCTTGCGCTCGGCGTGGCTTTCGCGTTCTGACGAAAGAAAAGGCGCGCCTGCTCTGGGCGCGCCTGATATTCATTGTATTGTCCGTTTAGGCGAGGGAGCTGTCTATCCCTTTGCATGCTTCGACCAGGCCTTTCACGGCATTGACCGAATTGTCGAACATGGCTTGCTCGTCTTTGGTCATCTTGATGTCGACGACCTTTTCGATGCCACCTGCGCCAATAATGGTCGGCACGCCGACATACATACCTTTCAAGCCCAACTCGCCGTCGCAATATGCAGCGCAGGGCAGAAGACGTTTTTGGTCTTTCAGGAAGGCTTCGGCCATCTCAATCGCCGATGTGGCTGGTGCGTAAAACGCGGAACCCGTTTTCAATAGGCCGACAATCTCAGCTCCGCCGTCGCGGGTGCGTTGTACGATGCTGTCGAGTTTTTCTTGCGTGGTCCATCCCATGTCGACCAGATCTGGCAGTGGGATGCCGGCAACTGTCGAATATCGAACCAGCGGCACCATCGTGTCGCCGTGTCCACCTAGAACGAAGGCCGTCACATCTTTCATCGACACGTCGAATTCCAGGCTGAGGAAGTGGCGGAAGCGCGCGCTATCCAGAACGCCCGCCATACCGCAAACCATGTTGTGCGGCAGGCCAGAAAATTCCCGCAACGCCCAAACCATGGCATCCAGCGGGTTGGTGATGCAGATGACAAACGCGTTTGGCGCGTGATCTCGGATACCTTCACCCACGGATTTCATAACCTTGAGGTTAATACCTAACAGGTCATCGCGGCTCATGCCGGGCTTGCGCGGTACGCCGGCGGTGACGATGCAAACATCCGCGCCCGCAATATCTTCGTAGGATTGTGTGCCGGACATAGCTGCATCGAACCCTTCCGATGGGCCCGATTCCGCGATGTCGAGAGCTTTGCCCTCGGGAATGCCTTCGGCGATATCAAACAGAACCACGTCGCCGAGTTCTTTGAGAGCTGCAAGATGGGCAAGCGTGCCACCGATTTGACCTGCGCCGATAAGCGCGATCTTGGGTCTGGCCATTGGATGTGTCTCCGGTCCGATGAAAATTGGCAGTGGGGTTAGTGCGTTATAGCGCACCATGCAAGAGAGCGAGCCTGCGGCATGTCGCGCGCGCGGGCCTGTTCGATCCTTAGCAAACAAGATAAGGCTTTGACCAGCAAGGCCGTTGGAGACCCGTGCATGCTGGAACTGAACCTGGAGTTTTTCGCAATTGCGGGTCCGGCTGTTGTGTTCGCAGGGATATCGAAAGGCGGCTTCGGGTCCGGGGCGGCTTTTGCAGCAGCTGCGATTCTGGCTCTTGTTGTGGAGCCGGGCCTGGCGTTGGGCGTCATGCTGCCTCTTCTTATGCTGATCGACGTGGCGACGTTGCGGCCCTATTGGCGCAAGTGGAGCTGGCCGGATGCCAAAGTTCTAATCGTCGGCGGTGTGCCGGGTGTGATTCTGGGAGCCGCGCTGTATTCCGTGGCCGACGCGGACCTGTTTCGCTTGTTGATCGGCGTGATCTCAATTGGATTTGTTTGTTGGCAAATCGCACAAGCGCGCGGGCTCATTCGCCCGTTTCGGGAACGCCTACCGATTTGGGCCGGGTGGCTGGCGGGGACCGTTGCTGGGTTCACCAGCTTTGTCAGCCATGCCGGTGGTCCTCCGGCGGCCGTATATCTGCTGTCGCAGCGCTTGAGCAAAACGGAGTTTCAAGGCACCACTGTGCTTCTCTTTTGGGCGATCAATATCGTGAAGTTCATCCCATACGCGTTTTTGGGCCTGTTCACACTGGAAACCCTTAAGGCGAATATGGTCTTAGCGCCGTTCGCCTTGTTTGGCGCCTGGCTGGGTGTCAAAGCCCACCACCTGGTTCCGGAATGGCTATTTTTTCGCATCACCTACATTTTGCTAACTGTCACAGGTGGCAAGTTGATTTGGGATGCGCTGACATGACTGTACGAGTCTTGAGGTCTACAGACTGGCCCGCAGCCGAGCCGCTTTACTGGGAGCTGACAAAAAGCGGTGCCGTGGCCGAGGAAGACCGGTTCGCCGAAGTCGTGGCTCATCCAGGCACAAAAGTTGTTGGAAAATTCACGGACGGACGACTGGTCGCAATGGCTACGCTGCATATTTTGCCCAACATGACTTACGCAGGCAGGCCATATGGCCTTGTAGAAAACGTTGTTACGGCGCGTGATAGCCAAAGGCATGGGCATGGGCGCAGCGTGATGGATTATCTGATAGCTCTCGCGCGGGAGGAAGACTGCTATAAGATCATGCTGCTGACCGGCCGGGCCCGCGCCGCCCGCGGCTTCTACGAGGTTGTGGGTTTTTCAGCGGATGAGAAATGGGGCATGACAATTCGGTTCTGATCCCGGCGTCAGGCGTCGTCATCCATGTTCGGCAGCGCTTCGGCTAAAACCTCATATGCCTGACCTGATGCGACGAGGCATGTCAGCCCGCTCGGTAGAGTGACGGTGATGGTCCATGTTCCAGTTTCTGTAGATGCGAAAGTCTCAACGACATGACCCTGGCCACCCAACCCCACGCTTTGCCGGCTTTCGCCAAAGGTATCTGCCAACCGTTCGATCACCATCTCACGCGGCGCGCAGTTCTGCCCTTGGGCCGAAACCTCGGTCGCGGCCAGTGCAACCACGCCCATGCCAAACGTCAATTTCCAAAACGTGTCGTTCATTTTGTGCCCTTTCCCAAGTTCAAGACGGCTCCATCGCCTGAAATCCGTCGTGAAAGCTGGGTCAGTCTTGGCCCAAAACCTCTGAAAACATGGTTAATGAGGCGGTCGTAACTCGTGATTTGCTGCACCGCGGCACATTTCGCTTGAACATTTCCGTCAAAAACTGCACCCCTGCGCGCAATATTATGTCGCTACTCGGAGAGTCGCATGGACTATCGCGCCCGCCCTTACCGCTCAATTCTTTACATTCCGGGGTCCAAGCCGCGCGCTTTGGACAAGGCCAGAAGCTTGTCCGTAGACGCGATCATCTTTGATCTCGAAGACGCAGTTTCTGTGGAAGAGAAAGTGAACGCACGCGACACTTTGAAAGAGGCGCTGGCAGAGGGCGGTTATGGCAATCGCATGAAGATCGTGCGGATCAACGGTTTGGACACGGAATGGGGCGAGGACGATGCGCGCGCCGTGATAGATATGGATGCCGATGCCGTCCTTTTGCCTAAGGTAGATAGTCCCGACGATTTGGATGCTCTCGCCAAGATCACCGGTGATCTGCCGATCTGGGCGATGATGGAAACCCCGCGCGGGATGCTAAATGCAGACGCTATTGCAGCGCATCCGGCTTTACAGGGCATGGTCATGGGGACGAACGATCTTGCAAAGGAACTGCAGACACGGTTCCGCCCAGACCGGCTGCCGTTGCTGACGTCGTTGGGCCTGTGCGTGCTGGCCGCGAAAGCCAATGGCGTCGTGATCGTTGATGGCGTTTATAACGCCTTCAAAGATAACGAGGGCCTGAAAATCGAATGCGACCAGGGCCGGGACATGGGGTTTGATGGCAAGACACTTATTCACCCGGCGCAAGTCGATGTGACCAATGCTGCGTTCGCCCCATCCGAGGATGAAATCGATTTGGCGCGCCGGCAAATCACGGCATTCGAACAGGCCGAGGCCGAGGGGCAAGGCGTCGCTGTCGTCGATGGCAAGATCGTTGAAAATCTGCACGTTGCCACAGCGCGCGAGATTCTGGCAAAAGCGGATGCAATCGAAACCATGGCTGTGGGGTAGAACGATATGAGCTGGCTTCTTCTGATCCTTGGGGTTGCGATCTGGTGGGGTGCCCATCTGTTCAAACGTGTCGCACCCGATATGCGGGCGAATATGGGCGATCCCGGTAAGGGGTTGGTTGCGGTTCTGCTTGTAGTGTCGATCGTGCTGATGGTGATCGGCTATCGCGGGACGGATTTTGTCAGTGTTTGGTACCCGCCCAGCTTCCTTGTGCACGTCAATAACCTGCTGATGTTGATCGCGCTGTATCTTCTCAGCCCAGCGGCCAAGCGAGGCAAGCTCATCTACGGCATGCGCCACCCGATGCTGATCGGTTTCAAAACCTGGGCAATCGCGCACCTGTTGGTGAATGGGGATCTGGCGTCGGTCATTCTCTTTGGTGGTTTGCTGGCATGGGCTGTGGTCGAGGTCATCGTCATCAATCGTTCGGAACCTGACTGGCAGAAGCCCAATGAACCTGGAACGATTGCCAAGGACGCGATGTTCTTTGTCGGATCAATCGTTCTGCTGGTGGTCATTGGATACATCCACAACTGGCTGGGCGTCTGGCCGTTCCCCGCATGACCGTTTTGTACCGGTTGCTGACCGAAGAAGACACGTCAGCCTTCTGTCACAAAGTGTCCGACGCCCTGTCCAAAGGCTGGGAACTCTATGGGGATCCCACCTATGCCTTTGATCAAACGGCGGGTGTGATGCGCTGTGGTCAGGCGGTGATCAAGCAGATCGATGCGGAGTACACCTCCGATATGAAGCTGGGAGAGCAATAGATGGCCAAGACTAATGCCGGCCGATTTTTTGAAGATTACTCCGTCGGTCAGGTCATCGACCATGCCGTGCCGCGCACCATATCAGGCGGTGAGCGTGCGATGTATCACGCGCTTTATCCGGCACGTCATGCGCTCTATTCCTCCGACCAGTTCGCGCAGACCTGCGGCTTGCCAGCGAGCCCAATTGACGATTTGGCCGCTTTTCACATGGTCTTTGGCAAAACCGTCCCGGATATTTCTCTGAATGCGGTTGCGAACCTTGGCTATGCCGAGGGGCGGTGGCTGAAACCTGTGTGGCCCGGGGATACGCTGCGGTCCTCGTCCGAGGTGATCGGGCTCAAACAGAATTCCAATGGTAAGACAGGCGTTGTCTATGTCCGCACACGCGGCATGAACCAGCACGACGAAACCGTCATGGAATATGTCCGTTGGGTCATGGTGCGCAAACGGGATCTGGACGCACCCGCGCCCGGCACGGTGGTGCCTGATCTGGCCAAGGTCGTGCCTCCGGAAGATCTGACAATCCCCGAGGGGTTGGATTTCACCCATTACGATTTCACGCTGGCGGGTGAAACACACCGGTGGGGCGATTATCAGATTGGCGAAACAATCGATCACGTCGATGGGGTCACGATAGAAGAGGCCGAACATATGATGGCCACGCGGCTTTGGCAAAACACGGCCAAAGTCCACTTCGATGCCACGTTCCGCCCCGATGGGCAGCGCCTGATTTACGGCGGACACGTTATTTCGATGGCGCGCGCCTTAAGCTTTAACGGGTTGGCCAATGCACAGATGATCGTCGGTTTGAACGCAGGCGCCCACGCAAATCCGTGTTTTTCGGGCGATACAGTCAAAGCCTGGTCTGAGGTTTTGGACAAGGCTGAGACCTCTGCGCCGGGTGTGGGCGCACTGCGCCTGCGCTTGGTGGCCACGAAAGGGGGTGCGCCCTTCGCGCTGCGCGGCGAGGATGGGAAATACCTTCCCGACATTTTGCTGGATCTGGACTATTGGGCACTTTGCCCGTTGTGATCTGCGACCAGGTGTTCGGCAACCTGAAAGATGCCGCAGTGTGCCACGCCTTTTTGAAGTGCAAAACCTGCGCGCCTTGCTAGGGTTCTCCCATGCGCGTTCTTTCCGCTTTTGCTGGGCTTGTAATGTCTGCCTCGCCGGTTGCTGCCTGCGACTTGGCTCTTCTATTGGCCGTCGATGTTTCAGGATCCGTTGACGCGCAAGAATTCGGCATCCAGATGGACGGTCTGGCCGAAGCCCTTCGGGATCCCGTCGTGTCCGAGGCCTTGGTCCGCGCACAAGCGCAGCTCATGTTGGTCCAATGGACCGGGTCCAGCCGACAACGCGTCACCTTGCCCTGGACGCAAATGACAAACTTTGTGGCCGTCGAGAGCTTTGCCGCGGCAGTGGCCACCGACCAACGCGTCTGGCGCAATTATTCGACCGCGATAGGAGAAGCGTTGAGTTTCTCCATGCGCCAGTTCGTAGACGTCCCGGAATGCACGCGTCACCTGATCGACTTGTCTGGTGATGGTCCGTCGAATGAAGGACTGACACCAGATGGACAACACCGCGCGTTGAAGGACGCTGGGATCACCGTCAATGCGATAGCCATCGAAGAAAGCGAAACGGATCTGACCGCGTATTTCTTTGAAAAAGTCATCGTGGGCGAGGGAGCGTTTGTTGAAACGGCGGTAGATTTTGAAGATTATCCCGCAAAGATCCGACGCAAGCTGTTGCGAGAAATAACGAAACAAACGGCTGAGATCCCGGAAGCCGACTCAGTTGAACCTGGTATTCACCCGGTTGCGGACCGTTTGCGATAACGTGTGATCACACAGGTTCAAACTGTGATCACAAGGATCATTTTTCTGCACTGCCGCGCCAAAAAACCGCGCCTTGCGGCCACCTGTCCGCGTGACAGTTGCGCTCAATGCGTTAGTAAAGACGTTAAGGGAACCGAAAGGACAT
>CAYODE010000125.1:0-10719 GCA_964402685.1 uncultured Aestuariivita sp.
AATGTGTTCAGACCCTTGCGTTTGGTCCGCATAAATTCGCAACCGCCATTCGCCACCGAATTCAGACGTAACCGTTTCTTCGCTTTTGAGCGTGACGAGGTTGTCGTGGCGACGGCGATACGCGATCAGATCGCTGATCGTGCCAATCTTGAGCCCATGTTTCTGTGCAAACCCGACAAGATCGGGAAGACGCGCCATAGAGCCGTCTTCGTTCATGATCTCGCAGATGACACCAGACGGGTTCAGACCTGCCAGACGCGACAGATCCATAGCAGCCTCGGTATGACCGGCACGCACCAAAACGCCGCCCTCTTTCGCGCGGAGCGGGAACACGTGCCCGGGTGTCGCAATATCCGCCGCCCCTTTGGACGCATCGATTGCGACCGCCACGGTTCGGGCTCGGTCATGGGCAGAAATGCCTGTTGAAACACCTTCCCGCGCCTCGATTGAAATCGTGAACGCGGTTTCATGGCGCGAGGAGTTGTTGGTCGACATCAGCTCAAGGCCCAGCGCGTCGATCCGTTCACCCGGCAAGCTTAAGCAGATCAAACCGCGCCCGTGTGTCGCCATGAAATTGATCGCCTCAGGCGTGGCCATTTGCGCCGGGATCACCAAATCGCCCTCATTCTCGCGATCTTCGTGATCAACAAGGATGAACATGCGCCCATTGCGGGCCTCGTCGATAATCTCATCAATGGGGGAGATTGCGTCCGCCCAATCGGTTTCAACCGGGCCTGGGGTTTCAAAACTCATCGGGCTGCCGCCTTATCTGTCGGGTTCTGACGGCCAGATATACCGCGGACCCCGGTTTGACCAGTGCGACGTGGCGCATAGAGTATGCGCAGACCTGCACAAAGGAAGCCCATATGCGCGCCAGCCAGATTGTCACCGCAGTAGAAGCACATGCCGAAGGCGAACCCGGACGCGTAATCACTGGTGGGTTGCCGCACATTCCCGGAGACACTGTCTATGCCAAGATGCGCTGGATGGAGAAACATCGCGACGACATTCGCCTGATGATGCTGCGCGAACCGCGCGGACACCCCGCCTTGTGCTGCAATGCGATTGTCCCGCCCTGCCATCCGGACGCGGACGCTGGTTTCATCATCATGGAGCAAACGGAATACCCGCCGATGTCCGGATCGAACACGATGTGCACGGTCACCGTTCTGCTGGAAACCGGCATTTTGCCGATGATCGAACCGGTCACGACGCTGACCTTAGAGGCGCCCGCTGGGCTTTTGCGGGTCGAAGCCACCTGCACAGACGGAAAAGTCACATCGGTCCGGTTTCGGAATGTCCCTGCCTTTGCAACGCATCTGGACGTACCGCTCGAGGTGTCGGGGATCGGAACCGTCCATGTCGACATCGCATGGGGCGGCATGTTTTTTGTCATCGCGGACGCTGCTCAGTTCGGGCTTGAGATCGCACCAGAAAATGGGGCGGACATGGTGCGTGTGTCCGAAGCCATGCGTCACGCTGCGGCGGAGCAGTA
Source organism: uncultured Aestuariivita sp. (assembly GCA_964402685.1). Lineage (GTDB taxonomy): Bacteria > Pseudomonadota > Alphaproteobacteria > Rhodobacterales > Rhodobacteraceae > Aestuariivita. The sequence goes on from CAYODE010000125.1 coordinate 1,496, forward strand.
TCCCGTCATTCATCCAGAAAATCCTGGGATAACTGGACCAACGATTTCACAATTGACCGGCCCGGCTAAGGGTGATGCAGACGGGTTGAGTGCGGTGACCGTTTCAACTGGATCATTTGATCCGGATAGATCGCATACGTTGACCGGCGTTTTGGACCGCTCCCCTTGTGGTACGGGCACCTGCGCCAAACTGGCGGTGATGCATGCCAAGGGACAGATCAAGACGGGCGCGCGATATGTCAACCAAGGACCAATGGGCACCACATTCACGTGTGAAATCGTAGAAGAGATCAAGGTTGGCCCGTATGCAGCGATCGTTCCGGCCTTGTCCGGTCAGGCGTGGATTTACGGTCTGAGCCATCACAGTGTGGATCCGACGGATCCGTTTCCGCAGGGCTATAAGATCGGAGATATTTGGGGCGCATGAAGGCGATTTAAGGCCACCGCTATCGATCAGCCCTGCATCGTCTCTGACAGGCGCGCGACATAACGGGCAAGCGTATCGATCTCCAGGTTTACCTTATCACCAACAGCCACATCACCCCAGGTGGTGACGTCCTTGGTGTGCGGTATGAAATTGATCCCGAAAACGGTGCCCTCGACCTCATTGACTGTGAGCGATGTGCCATTGAGGGCGACGGACCCCTTAGGCGCAATGAACTTTGCCAAATCCACTGGGGCCCGCAATTGAACCCGTGTACTGTCCCCCTCGTCTTCAACAAGGACAACCTCTGCAACCCCATCGACATGTCCGGACACGATGTGACCGCCCAGTTCGTCGCCCACGCGCAATGCGCGCTCAAGGTTTACCCGGCTTCCGACATTCCAAGTATCAAGATTGGTCTTCGAGACGGTCTCCGCACTGATTTGCACATCGTACCAATCCGGCCCAAGCGCGATTACAGTCAAACACACGCCGTCCGATGCAATGGACGCGCCGATGTCGATGCCCGATGTGTCATAGCCGGTCGCAATACGTGCGCGCAGATCTCCTGCCTGCTCAAGCTCCAGAACTTTACCGACATCGGTGATTATCCCAGTGAACATCGTCCGTCCCTTTTGCGTTGCTCTGGATCCTCACCTAGAGGTGCAATACGCGCCCGGCAAGACCCCACATCTTGTGGATTGGACGTTTCGCGAGCATATTTGGGGAAGGCTAGCGCATTAAGCGTTTGCCCACCAGTATACGGTACAGTTAGGGAATGATGCTCCAGACCCCAGAAACAAAACGCGTGTTTCTGTTTTTGCAGGGTCCGCACGGTCCTTTTTTCCATAAGCTTGCGAAGATGCTTTCGGCTGCCGGCTCAGACATCTGGCGCGTTGGATTCAACGCAGGGGATCGCGCCTTCTGGCCACGCTCCGCGACATATATCCCGTATCGTGGAACTGTAGAAGATTGGCCGAACACCTTTTCCGGCCTGCTTGAGCAGAAAGGTGTGACTGACCTCGTGCTTTATGGCGACACGCGCCCCATTCATGCGGAGGCTGTCAAGATTGCAGCGGAGCGAGGGCTCACAATACATGTCTTCGAAGAAGGCTATATGCGGCCGTACTGGGTGACGTATGAACGCGGCGGCTCTAATGGCCATTCCCGGTTGATGGATATGTCGATTGACGAAATGCAGGCCGCGCTGGCGCTTTCGGATATGGAAGCGCCCTTGCCACCGGCCCATTGGGGCGACATGCGCCAACACATCTTCTATGGCGCGCTCTACCATTGGTTCGTGATGTTCTGGAACAGAACCTATCGGAACTTTCGCCCGCATCGGTCTTTGACAGTGACCAAAGAATTCAAGCTTTACCTTCGCCGCCTCGTGTTGATGCCACTTCAGGCGGTCGAACGACGTATCGCCACCGCACGGATTAGACTTTCGGGGTTCCCTTATCATCTGGCCCTGCTCCAGTTGGAACATGACAGCTCGTTCCAGAAACACTCGCCCTTTTCAACAATGACCGAGTTCATGGACGAAATAATCAAGGGCTTTGCAGCGGGTGCCCCCAAACATCACCATCTGGTTTTCAAAGCACATCCGTTGGAGGATGGCCGTGTGCCGATCCGAAGGGAATTGCGAAGACTGGCCAAGCAGCATGGCATATTTGACCGGGTCCACTATGTGCGCGGCGGCAAGCTGGCTCAATTGCTGTCCGACGCAAGAAGTGCAGTGACAGTCAATTCGACCGCTGCTCAACAAGCATTGTGGCGGGGGATTCCGCTGAAAGTGTTTGGGCGGGCTGTGTATGACAAACCCGAGTTCGTTTCGAACCAACCGCTGCATGTGTTTTTTCAAGGGGCCACTCGCCCTGATGGACGGGCATACAAAGACTATCGACGCTTCCTGCTGGAAACGAGCCAGGTGGCAGGCGGTTTTTATTCAGCTCGTGCGCGACGGCAGTTGCTGAGGCACGTGGTGGATATGATGCTGTCCGCTCAAGATCCTTACGATGCGCTCAAGTCGCGCACATCAGCACCACGGCAGGAGTTGCGTCTCGTCAACTGACAACCACTATGTGTTGCGGCGTAGTGCTGCGAACGCGGCGCAGAGGCAACAGTTTCAACGGCCGGAAAAGGTCAGATCTGGTGGGACTGGATTTTTTTACCGGATTCCGATAGGTTACAAAAAAAAATTGAGGCAGAAACATAGGTCGAGGAGACCAATCCGTGATCGGCAATCAAAAACGATGGGTGAAAACCGTCGTGTTGACGGCTGCTATTCTAGCGACGTCGGCATGCTCGTGGATTCCCAATGCAGGTCCTAACAAACGTCAGATCTTTGCTGGCTCCGTACAGCGAGAAGGTGATGCGTTCATTGTCCAGGTCAGTGACCGCGTAAACCAAGCGACCGCGTTGGCGCCCGCGTTAGGGTTCTCAGACAACTTCATAAACGCATCTACGCTCACAGCGGACACGATCCGACCGGGTGACACATTGGGATTGACCGTTTGGGAAAACGTGGACGATGGCCTGCTGGCCAGCGAAGGAACAAACGCAACTGTGTTGGAAGAAGTTCAGGTCGACAGTGCGGGTTTCATATTTGTGCCCTACGCTGGCCGATTGCGTGCTGCCGGCAACACACCGGAAGCGTTGCGCGGCATCATCACTCGTCAGCTTGAACAGCAAACGCCGGATCCGCAGGTCCAAGTTGTTCGCGTCGCCGGAGATGGGGCGACTGTGACGATCATTGGTGCTGGCGGCCAAGGCGTGTTCGAGATCGAGCGCCCCACTCGCACACTCTCCGCTATGCTGGCAGCAGCGGGTGGTATTGCCACAGAACCAGAGATCACGCGCATCACTGTTGTGCGTGGAGACCACAAAGGCACAATTTGGTACAACGACCTGACGGAAGATCCGGCGTTGGATATCGCGCTACGCGGTGGTGACCGCATCTTTATCGAAGAGGACACGCGCTCCTTCACGGCTTTGGGTGCAACAAACACACAATCTCGCATCCCCTTTTCCAGCCAAAACCTATCTGCCCTGGAAGCCATTGCCGAAGTTGGGGGCCTTGCAAGCTTTTCCGCGGATCCAACAGGCGTCTTCGTTCTCCGGAACGAACGGGTTGAGATTGCCAGCTCGGTCTTGGGGCGTGACGACCTGATTGGCACACAGCGTCTGGTTTATGTGCTTGATTTGACTGAGCCAAATGGCCTGTTTCTTGCACGAGACTTTGTGATCCGTGATAGCGATACACTCTATGTCACAGAAGCACCGCTCAGCCAGTGGAACAAAGCTTTGGCATCGCTCACGGGCGGTTTGACGACCGTGAGCGGGCTTAGCACTCTGACAGAATAAATGCCCGCCAATCGGGACCAAACAGCCGCCGGTGAGCCCTCTCTCCGGCGGCTATTTGTCTATAATGGCGGCTTTCTGACCCAATCCCGCGTGCGCCGGATCCTCACACTCGCAGGATATCAGGTTCGGGTCGGGGCACCCGGAAATGGCGACATGGTTGGTGTCTGGGGTGCCAGTCCCACCTCGCATCGCGGACTTGGCGTCGCCGAAAGCCGCGCCATGCCTGTGTTGCGCGTTGAGGACGCCTTTCTCAGGTCCGTACAGCTCGGCCGTGCAGGTGACCCGCCGATCGGCTTGCATCTGGATACTCACGGCGTGCACTTCGACGCCCGCACTCCGTCTGATTTAGAGCAGTTGTTGAGCACCGCCGCATTGGATGACACCATTCTGCTAAACCGCGCACGCGACGCCATTGCGCGGCTCAAAGACAGCGATCTGTCGAAATACAACACCCACGATCCCAGTCTACCCGTTCCTGACCCCGGGTATGTTTTAGTGATCGACCAGACCGAAGGCGATGCATCCGTGACCGCCAGCAACGCTGACAAAGCACGTTTTCGCGAAATGCTGGTGTACGCTCAGGAAGAGAACCCCGGAGCGCGCGTGTTCATCAAATCGCATCCTGAGTCCGAAGCAGGCTTTCGCCCGGGGTATTTCGATACGCAGGATGAGAATGACAGAGTCCGCATTCTTAGAGATCCGGTCAGCCCTTGGGAACTGCTGGACGGTGCAATCGGTGTGTACACTGTTTCCTCGCAGCTGGGGTTTGAAGCCATTCTTGCAGGGCACACGCCGCGAGTTTTTGGCACCCCATTTTATGCGGGTTGGGGTTTGACCGTCGATCATGCGGATTTGCCCCGTAGACAGCGCAGACTCACGAAAACGCAGCTCTTCGCGGCGGCGATGATCCTTTATCCCAAGTGGTATGACCCCTTTAACGACCAGCTCTGTGAGCTGGAACGCGTCTTGGACATAATGGAAGCCCAAGTGGACGCGTATCGCACAGACCGGGAGGGTTGGGTTGCAAGCGGCATGCGTTTGTGGAAACGAAAGCCGCTGCAATCTGTTTTCGGCGCGGACAAGAAAGTCATTTTTGAGGATCGTCCAGATCGCGCGCGCGACATCGGACGTCCCTGGATGGTCTGGGCCAGTAAGGCGACAGAGGCTCATAAAGGGGCTGTACGAGTGGAGGACGGGTTTCTACGGTCCCGGGGTTTGGGCGCCGAATTGGTTCCGCCCTTATCCTTGGTCCTGGATGATCTGGGTATTTACTACGACCCAACGGTCCAAAGTCGGCTTGAACATTGGATCGCCCTGCGGACCACCTTGCGCGCGGATCAGCGACGGAGGGCCGAAGATCTGGTCGCGATGCTTACACAGCAGGGACTGACGAAGTATAATCTGGGCGGATCCTCACCGGTCATACCCGACGGCCATCGCATTCTGGTTCCCGGACAAGTGGAGGATGATGCCTCGATCCTCAAAGGGGCCGGTCAGGTGCGCACCAATCGCGCGTTGTTACAGGCCACGCGGGACGCTCACCCAAACGCTGTGATCATTTACAAACCACACCCCGACGTCGAAGCCGGATTGCGGAAAGGCAAAACGAACGCGGAAGGCGTGGCAGATGTCATCGCCAATCAGGCGGATATGGTCCAATTGCTTGGATCAGCCGACAAGGTGTGGACTATGACCTCTGGCACCGGGTTCGAGGCCTTGTTGCGCGGCATTCCAGTGACGACGCTCGGGGCGCCTTTTTATGCCGGTTGGGGCCTCACGACAGATCTGGGACCGATCCCGGACCGCCGCAAAGCGAGACCTGATCTGGCCGGTTTGGTGCATGCTGTTCTGATCGACTATGCGCGTTACATTGATCCGCTGACTGGGTTGCCCTGCCCGGTTGAGGTCGCCGCGCAGCGCCTGGCATCAGGAAGCGTGTCGCATCCCGGCATGGCAAATCGAGTGTTGTCGAAACTACAGGGGCTGTTGGCAACCTACGCGCATCTTTGGCGATAGGAGAGTTTAGCCTGACTTGCGTTGCCAGCGGTGGATAATGTCAGCACCTATCTGTTGCACATCGACCAGCGTGTACCTGGGTGCTTCGGCCAAATGATCGAGGCCCATAGCACCGACAGCTGGCAAACCTTCGGCACCAATGACCACACCGGCCGAAAAACCCACCAACTCGTCAACCAAGTCGGCTGCCAAAAGTGATGCGGCCAGTGCGCTGCCCCCTTCGCAAAAAACTCGGGTCAGTCCCGCTGATCCCAACTGCGTAAGTATATCACCCGGGTCGAGCAATCCGCCCGACACTGCGCATGAGAACAATCTGGCCCCTACCCCCTCCCAGGCACGTTTCCGTTCGGCATCAGCGTCGCTACCATGCATGAGCCAGACGGGAACGTCATGTGCGGTACGGGCCATGGTGCTGATCAGCGGGAGATCCAAACGACGCGATACCAAAACACGCACCGGCTGTTGCTCAATCCCAAGATCACGGACTGTCAGGGACGGATCATCCGCGCGAGCCGTCCCTGCCCCCACCATCACGGCATCATGACGGGCGCGCATCGCATGCACGACGCGACGCGCCTGTCCCCCTGTTATCCACTTGCTTTCACCGGTCGCCGTCGCAATCCGCCCATCAAAGCTGGACGCGAGTTTCAAAGTGACCCAAGGGCGCCCTAAATCCGTGTTGAGAAAGAAGCCTGCGTGATCGGCCGCCGCTTCATCGGCGCAGACCCCCGTGCGCACCTCGACACCAGCATCGCGCAACATGGCAAACCCTTGCCCGGCAACGCGCGCGTCATTGTCTTCGACGGGTGCCACAACACGCGCCACCCCAGCAGCGATCAAAGCTTCGGCACAGGGCGGAGTTTTTCCGTGATGCGCACACGGCTCCAAGCTGACATAGGCCGTCGCGCCACGCGCGTCCGAACCCGCTTGCTCAAGGGCCACAGGTTCCGCATGTGGTCTGCCCCCCGGTTGCGTCCACCCACGCCCAACAACGCGGCCGTCCTTCACAATGACGCAGCCCACGGCAGGGTTTGGCCAGGTTCGGCCTTGCATACGTCGGCCTAATGACAAGGCCAACCGCATCCACCTTATGTCGGTGGCCGCGTCCATGTTATGTCAGTTATCCGGTTGGATCGGCGGGCGCAGCTCTGCGACAAAATCCTCGAAGTCATCTGCGGCTTGGAAGTTCTTGTAAACACTGGCAAAACGGACATATGCGACAGTATCAATCCGCGCGAGCGCTTCCATCACAATCTCACCGATTTGCTTGGACGCAATATCCGTCTCGCCCATGCTTTCCAAGCGGCGCACAATGCCGGAAATCATCTGATCGATCCGCTCTGGCTCAATGGGTCGCTTCTGCATCGATATGCGGATTGAGCGTTCCAACTTGTCGCGATCAAAATCTTCACGTTTGCCGGACGATTTGATGACCACCAAATCACGCAGTTGCACGCGTTCGTAGGTAGTGAACCGTCCTCCACACGCCGGACAAAACCGCCGTCTCCGGATGGACACATGGTCCTCCGCGGGGCGAGAATCTTTTACCTGAGTGTCAATATTTCCGCAAAACGGGCAGCGCATCGGCGTCCCCCTATCCAGTTTTCTGCCTCTTGTTGTGGGACGTTCGGCCCACTTATCCACAAGTATAGGGGTAACGCTAGAGTTTGGGTAGAGGGGAATTTCGCACCCCTAGATCATGCGGCAGATTCTCCGGCCAAATGGGCGAACACCTGCCGTGCATGAGGCGCACGGCGGTGCTCAAAAAGGTAAATTCCCTGCCATGTCCCCAAGACCAATGATCCGTTCGACACCGGGATCTGGAGGCTTACTGGCATCATCACGGCCTTGATATGCGCTGGCATATCATCCGGTCCTTCATATGTGTGCCGCAGATAAGACATGGAAGGGTGATCAGAGGGCGGCACCAACCTGTCGAAGAAAGCATGCAAATCCGTTTGCACCTCTGGGTCTGCATTCTCTTGAATGAGTAAAGATGCACTGGTGTGCCTGATGAAGAGCGTCAGCAGACCAGAAGAAAACCTTGCGTCACGCACCCAAGCAGAAACGGGCCTGGTAAACTCATACAGGCCCGCACCACTCGTGTTGATTTCAAATGTCTTTTGCGAAATCAAACAATTACAACCGCCACTTGTCTCCATTGCCCAGACGATCATAGCAGTACTGCCGCGCGTTGATCGCAGTGAGGCTGTCCCCAACGTTCCTAAGGCTCAGTGTCAATGGATTGCGGGAGAAGTTTTGTGCCTCGGGCGGGGGCGTCAGAGAGAAACTGTACCCGAACCGGCGGCGTTCTTCCGTGCGCGCGATGTGCTTACCTTCAATCAGATAGATCCGCTGATTGCTATTGGCCCCGAGGCGGCGAATGGCGAAATCGCCAGCGGCGCACCAAGCATCTGCTGCGGAGATACCACCGCTTTGGATCACTTCGAAGGTCGCTTGTCCTTCGGGGTTGACCCTAAGACTGTTAAAGGCCCGCCACGCATAAGATGCTGAGGGGGCGGTCACAGTGAAGATCACTGCTAAAATCGATGCGGTTTTGAGTATACGAAACATGCTGGATCCCATCGTTAGAAGCGGCTGATACTAAGGGTGCAAAACTCGCGCGCGGACGCAACGGACAGGTTGTCGCCAGGCACGTCCACGCTCAACACCAATTCGGGGCTGATTGGAGAGACGCCGGCGGCTTCGGGCGTGAGGGTATATCGGACAGCAGTACGCCCCGGATTTGACACGCTGGGCTGAGGACCGCTGACCAAATACACCCGACTGTTGCCTCGTGCACCTTGTGAGAATGCATACTCTCCGGCAGCGCACCAGTAATCGCGCGGACCTGTTCCGCCAGCGCGGCCAACCACTTCGAATGCAGAATTTTCGACTGGCGCAACGGCAAGCCGGTTTTTTGCCGTATATGCGTTCGCTGCAAAGGGTAGTGTTAATAACATTGCCGTGCAGGCAATCAACTGGCGCATGAGTACTCTCCCTGTTTGCACATCTAATATGTGACATGCGACAGGCTCGTGACCAGTGCCCCTCACAAGAGGTTTATCGACCGAGAAGAGACAAGTCGGTCAAAAAAATCCGCGCCGAACAAACGGCGCGGACTAAGACGTAGAAATCTGTCTTGATTATTGATCGAGGAACGACCGCAGCTTGCGCGACCGTGACGGGTGCTTGAGCTTGCGGAGCGCTTTCGCTTCGATCTGACGGATCCGTTCGCGGGTCACGCTGAACTGTTGTCCAACTTCTTCCAGCGTATGGTCCGTATTCATGCCGATGCCGAACCGCATCCGCAGTACCCGCTCTTCCCGTGGGGTAAGGCTCGCCAGAACGCGTGTGGTCGTTTCCTTGAGGTTTTCCTGAATGGCACTGTCGAGCGGCAGCACAGCATTCTTATCCT
>CAYODE010000126.1:0-10458 GCA_964402685.1 uncultured Aestuariivita sp.
ACGACCCTCTTCGACGTTCACCTGGAACAGGTTGCGCATGTCGTAAAGCGACGGCGCGGTGAGGCCCAGGAAGCGTTGCTGTTCGACCGATCCCGGCTCTGTATCGCCTTGGATCACGATCAGGCGTTTGAGCATGTTGCGGTATTCGCCCGGCACTTCCTGCCAGGCCGGTTCGCCAAAATGCTCTCCACACGGGATGCGGCGATCTTCGACCTGCGGGGCCAGCAGAACACCCCAGCGGTATTCCGGCATTTTCACGTAATCGAATTTGGCCCAGCCTTTGGGATCAACGGACACGGCCGTCCGCAGATAGACCATCGAATCCTGAAAATTTTGCGGGATCAGGTCGTTCCACCAGTTGATGTAGCCGGGGTGCCACTTCTCAAGCGCTTTGAGCACCTTTTTGTCTGAACTCAGCCCCACGTTGTTCGGGATTTGCGTGTCGTAGCTTACGTTAATCAGGTCGAGCATTCGGGTTCTCCCTCAAAAGAAATTCTGCAGAGTTGTGGTGATCTCGATTTTTCGCAGAAAAATCTCACACACGTTCCATGTCGTATTCACCGCGTTGGCCCGTGCCATAGCGTTGTAAAGCGCCGCTTTCGCCAACCGCGTTGGGGCGGTTGAAAATCCAGTTTTGCCAGGCTGTTAGCCGGCCAAAGATGCGCGTTTCCATCGTTTCAGGGCCAGCAAAACGCAGGTTGGCTTCCATGCCCGTCATCGCATCGGGCGAGAAACTGGCGCGTTCCTCGAGGAAGATGCGCACCTCATCTTCCCAATCGATGTCGTCATAGGCGTAGGTTACAAGACCCAGCTCTTCGGCGTCCTCCGCTTCAAGCGGTTCACCGATCGAGCTTTTAAGTTTCTCAACCTGGTTGGGTTCACCCAAGAACCGTGTCTCCAACCGCGACAGATCGTTCGACATCGGGAATGTTCCGAAGTTGCTGTCGCTGAGGGTGACGGTTGCCATGTGGCGATTGTCGCCGTCGAACTCTTCCAACATCATGTAACTGCGGTCGACCGCCCACAGCAGTTCGGCCAGAACGCCTGCGTAGCAAGATCCATGTTCAACCAGCGCGACAAGGCTGCGCGAAGTCATATCCACGCGTTTCAGCACACGTTTCCAGTATTTCAGGATTTCGTTGGCCAGCCAGTGATCAGCATTTTCCAACAGTAGCTTTTCATGCGCCAAAACGGCCTCTGGGTCGCCTTGGGTTTGAAAGACCACCAAGCCGACATCCCGCTCGTTTAGACGCAGGTGCAGGATGGCATCATCAAGCTCGCGCGCCAGACGCAAAAGATATAGATCAGCGCCCATCGCCTGCGCGGCGTCCATATCGGCGGGCACGTCCTGATCGGGACCTTTGATCGTGATCGTGGCGCAGCTTGCATCCCGGTCCAGAGTGACTTCGACACTGGAATAGGAAACTGACCCGTCCTCGGCAAATGTGCGGCCGAGTGGTGTGAGTTCGACGCCCTGCGTCACATCCGGCTTGGTAGAACGAGCTGCAAACTCACGCGCCCGTTCAGCGACAGTCTCATCGAATTTCGAGTTCGGTGCGATTTCATCGACCAAACGCCAATCAACGGCACGCTGGCCTTTGACCCCTTCTTCGATGGAGCAAAACACATCAGCACGGTCGCGGCGCACTTTCCGTTTGTCGGTGACGCGTGTTAGACCGCCGGTGCCGGGCAACACGGCAAGAAGCGGGACTTCAGGCAACGCGACAGAGGAAGAGCTGTCATTGGTCAGCATGATGTAATTGCAAGCCAGCGCCAGTTCGTACCCACCGCCCGCGCAAGCGCCTTTCACAGCTGCTATATATTTTTGACCGCTGTCTTCCTCGGCTGCTTCGTAGGTATTGCGGGTCTCATTGGTGAATTTGCAGAAATTGACTTTGTGGGCATGCGCAGCGCCGCCAAGCATGCGGATATTGGCCCCCGCGCAGAACACGTTGTCCTTGCCCGAGCGCATGACGACGACTTTCACCTCCGGATGTTCGAACCGCATGCGTTGGACCACGTCGGCCAGTTCAATATCGACACCCAGATCATAGGAGTTGAGCTTCAACTCGTAGCCATCAAAGAGCCCGCCCTTTTCATCCACATCCATATAGAGATTTGCCACAGGCCCATCATATTCGACGCGCCAATGGCGGTATTTCGATGGATCGGTTTGGAAGTCGATGAGCTTAGACATGGACGCTCCTCCCTAAAGCGTATTTCCGGTGCACTTTAATGCGCAGATAGATATCCGTAAAGTCGTTATATGCATCATAGTGCTATTTTATTTTTGTCTGATTTCAGTGTGTTGCGGTATTTCGCCGTGATTTGATTAAAAAAAATGCATTTTATTGCATATCATCTCCAAGTTGCCGCTCTAACGAATCGACACGCTCAAACCAGTGAGTAACTGTTTGCTCCATAATGCTTTCGCCTTTCGCTGAGCGTGCGGCCCTGAGATGGTCCCGCGCCTTGGTACAAAGACGCCTGGCCGCTTGGGGACGGTTCATTTTGGCCTTAAGGGCAGCATTGGCGAGTTGGATGATCCCCTGAACCAACTGATGCTCGGCGCTATTGCGCGGTGTTGCCATCCAAACGGGTTCCAGTACCTCATGCGCCTCCCAAAAAAATCCCTGATCGAAGAAGGCTAATCCGGCTCGCCATGCGAGCGTTTTTGGAAGTTTCTGCACAGTTGTATTCGGCTGAACACTGTCGTGGTAAGGTAGGAATAAACCCTCGTCGTGTCGTGGGGTTTCCCCAGGCACATAGGCATAGTCAGGCAGCGCGATATCAGGCAAGGCTGACCTGTTCGGCCTCAATCCGTTCCAGACGAGTAACAAAATCGGTCACGGCCGCCAGGGTAGCATCCGGTTGCTCAAGGTGCGGCGCATGTTTGCAGTTGTCCAGCACTGCCATGTCCACCGGCGAATACGCGCGATCTTCGACTTCGTGGACTTGAGCCAGAGTGCCGTATTGATCGTCCCGCCCTTGGATGGCGAGCACTGGAATGCGCAGATAGTCAATCGCCTCGGACACGTTCCAGTCCTTGAAACCAGGATCGAGCCAGGTATCCGCCCACCCCAGAAACGCGCCGTCGACATCCTTATGATACTTCGCCAACCGGGGTTTTAGATCGCCGTTCACAAAGGCGTCGCGGGCCTTGGTAATCTCCGCGATGCAGACATCCTCGTTGAAGAAATGCGGCGCCATGAGGATCAGACCGCGAATACGCAAATCCTCAACACTGCCCGCATAAATGGTAGCGATGGTTGCCCCGTCGCTATGGCCAAATAATAGCCCACGCTTGAAACCAATGGCATCCAGCAGCAGGGGAAGAAACTCTACTGCCTCGCGCGTCATGAAATCCAGTGGCCGTGGCAACGAAATCGGATCAGATGCTCCGTAGCCCGGCCGGGAGTACACAAAGACACCCAAACCGGTTGCTTCTGCCACTTTCTCGGGAAAGTCGCGCCAAAGGCTCAGGCATCCCAAGCCCTCATGTAGCATGACAATTGTGGCAGCGTCTCCGGGCCGCGGACCATAGCAAGCGTATTCAATGGCCGTGCCATTTACGTCCAGGGCTTTTCCAGGATCAGACGACCACTCCATCACGCATCTTCTCGCAGTTTGAAGCGCTGGATCTTCCCGGTCGCCGTTTTGGGAAGGTCTTCGACAAATTCGATCCAGCGGGGGTATTTCCATTTGCCAATCTTGTCTTTGACAAAGTCTTGCAGGTCGTCTTCGGGAATTGTTTGGCTCGTATCCTTCAACACGATAAACGCCTTTGGCTTTTCCAATCCTTCACCATCACGAGCGGGAACAACAGCGGCCTCCAATACAGCCGGGTGCGAAATCAGCGATTGTTCCACTTCGAACGGCGACACCCAGATACCTGAAACCTTGAACATGTCGTCGGTTCGGCCGCAATAAACCAATCGGCCATCGTCTCGGCGCTCATATTTGTCGCCGGTCCGTGTCCATTCGCCTTCAAAGGTGGATCGGCTTTTGTCACGCTTGTTCCAATATCCATCAGCCGCCGAGGCCCCGCGCACCAAAAGCTCACCAATCTCTCCGTTCGCGACGTCGGCACCGTCCTCATCTACAAGGCGCAACTCGTATCCCGGCACGGCCGTCCCAGACGTTCCGTAGGCCACATCGCCTGGCGCATTGGACAGGAAGATGTGCAGCATTTCTGTCGAACCGACGCCGTCGAGAATATCGACACCCCAGAGCGCATTCCACGATTTGCCGATCTCTTCCGGCAGTGCTTCACCGGCTGAGATACAGGTGCGCAACGGGGCATCCGGCGTGCCCGCCGCCTGCAGATGTTGAACCAATGCGGCGTAGAGTGTTGGAACACCGCAGAAGATCGTTGGTCTTTCAGCGGCAAGGATATCAGCAACGCCATCAGGCGTTGGCCGACCTTGGAACAGAACTGTTGTTGCCCCAACACTCAAAGGGAAGGTCATGGCATTACCCAGCCCATACGCGAAGAACAATTTCGCGACTGAATAGACCGTGTCATCTTCGCGGATCCGGAGGACTTGTGCGCCGTAGGTATCTGCGGTCGCTTTGAGCGCGGCATGTACGTGCCGAACCCCTTTTGGCTGGCCAGTCGATCCAGAGGAATATAGCCAAAACGCACATTCATCGTCGCTGACCGGAACCGGTTCTGCGGCGTTCGAACCCTCCATGAACGTGTCGAAGGTGATCGTATCTTCCGGCGCATTTCCGACAACAACGATCTGACGCAAGGACGGCGTGTTGCGGGCTGCGGGCAACACCACAGGCAGCAACGCTTCGCTTACGAACAGAATGGAAGCCCGTGCGTCGTTCAGGATAACTTCGTAGACGTCCGTCGCCAACAAGGTGTTGAGCGGAACAGCCACAACGCCCGCCTTCAGACATCCCCAAAACAGAGGTGGGAACTCAAGCTGATCCAGCAAGAGCATCACAGCGCGTTCTTCGCGGTTGATGCCGGCCTGTTGCAACGCATCAGCGACCCGCGAACTGTCGTGAGCGAGTTGACCGTATGTCAGGCGACGTTTGTCACCAGCGGCCTCCCGAAAAGCGACCTTGTCAGCCCGGCCCTCCGTCACGTGGCGGTCCACAAACCACAAAGCGGCATTGCGGTTGTCTGTCATTCTGTGTCCTCCCATCGACCAGGGCTGCACCTCTCCTCCGGGCGCAGTCCACGAGTCGCTTCGGATATCATGCCAAGATTAGCTCAATATGCAAGATATCGCCGCTAATGCATTATAATGCCACTACAAACGAATGACCGCCGGATCATCAGAATAAAGCCGATCCAAAACAACTGCGCGGCGCGTCAGTATTTTACGGAAGTTGAGATTGCCTTTTGCCGTGATTTCACCTTCGGCCATAGAGGGCGGCTCGGACAGGATCAGCACGCGTCGGATCCGATTTGAGGCTCCTTTCGCCGGGCTGGAAAAGCCAGCGAGACGAGTGCGAAGTTCGTCCTCTAACTCCTTTCCGCGCCATATGCCGCCGTCATCAATCAATTCAAATTGGGAGACTGCTGTCGGGCTGGGCACGATGAATAGGCCAACTTCGTCCCGCTCCTGACCTGTCACGATGACGTCCTGTGCCAGAGGGGCCAGCGTGGGCAATAACTCAAGCCGCATATTCGCTGCGCGCACCCAGATACCGGTCATCAGTTTGAAGTCTTCGGAGATGCGACCATCGAAACGCATGCCTTTGTTGGGGTCATCCGGATCGACGAAGGCCATCGCATCCCCGGTCAGGAAATACCCTTCATCGTCGAAAGCTTCGGCTGTTTTGTCAGGATCGTTGAAATAGCGTTCAAAAATATTCGGGCCGGCGACCCGCACTTCCCATCTGTCGCCATCATCAGGCACCAGCTTCACGGTGCCCCCGGTCATAGGCACACCAACGACACCGGATTGATCTGTAAGCTCGTGTTGCACCATATGCGCAGGGCCAGTTTCGGTAAGCCCCCAGGAGGAGTTCATCAAGGGTGCGGAACCGCGGACCTCAATCGCCATATCATGAAGATCTTGCCAGACATCACGTGGCAACGATGCGCCAGCATAAAACAGCATGTCCAGATCGCTGAAATAGGTTTCGCGCAGTTTGGCATCCTCGCGCATGGCGTCGCGCAACATGGCAAAACCCACCGGCACATTGAACGCCATGGTCCCGTTCATGAGCCGGTTGTTTTCAATAGTCTTGTCGACCAAGCCCTTCACCGGCTTGCCACCGTCGATATACAGACTGCCTCCATTGGCGAGCATCATGTTGAAATTATGCGATCCACCAAACACGTGGTTCCAGGGCAACCAATCCACGATACGCGGTGGACGGTCTTTCAAGAACGGTAAGGCATCCGCGATCATCGCTTGGTTGGCACACATCATGCGGTGTGTGGTTTCTACGCCCTTGGGGTTCGAGGTCGACCCAGAGGTCATCAGAATTTTCACTACAGAGGCAGGGCCGACCTTTGCCTCCTCTGTCACAAGATCCACGTGCGAACCGGCAAGAAGTTCCGAGAAGGGATCCGCATGCTCGGGCACATTACGACTGACAACATGTTGCAATCCACTGAGTTCGGGGAGGGACAGAGCACGGGCAAAAACATCACCATCTTCAGCGAAGACCATTGCCGGACGAGTGAGTTGCGCAATGTAGCTGAGTTGTTTTTCTGCGCCTGGGATCAGTGAGTATTGTTCGGCAACAGGAACCGTCGGGATACCAACCAGATGCGCAGCGAGGCTAAGTACGCCGTGATCAACGCTATTACCGGACACAATCAGAATGGGGGTGTCTGCGCCAAGCCCGTGACTCAAAAGCGATTGAGCCACTGCTTCGACTTGGCCCAACGCCTCGGCATAGGTCAACTCTCGCCAGCCAGATCCGCTGCGCTCGGCCAGAAAGACTGTGTCGGGGCGTTCCTTAGCCCAGCGCCTCAGCCAAACCGAAGACGTGTCCACAACCTCGCTTAACGGATATCCGGATCGCAGCAAGACCGTGCCGTCAGCGCGGTCTTCACGGATCACATTATGCGGTCTGTATTGTGTTGCTTGGGCCATCTTACCATCCTCCCCAATGGTATGGGCGTTAGACTATCGAAACTTAGGCGGTCGTTTTTCCAGAAACGCAGCAAGACCTTCTTCCGCATCCGGGCTTGTTTGCGTGAGTGCCGCCGCGAGACTTTCTGTGAAGAAGCCATCGGCTTTCGACATATCCTCGATCCGGGCCAGTGCCTGGATCATGATGTAATTCGACAGGGTCGCGTTTTGGGCGATGCTGGCAGCCAACTCCTGCGCTTTGGCCAAGGCTCCACCCTGCTCAACCATGTAGTGACATAAGCCCAGCCGCTCGCCCTGCTCCGCGTCGTATGTCCGGCCGGTTAACATCATTTCCGTCATGCGGTCAGCGCCAAGAATGCGGCCCACACGCACCGTGGCACCGCCACCGACAAAGATGCCCCGTCGGCCTTCGGGCAATTGGAAGCGCGCCGTGTCATCCGCCACACGCACATGGGTGGCTACAGCAAGCTCTAACCCTCCACCAATCACAGCCCCTTCCAAAGCGGACACGATGGGCAGACCGCCAAACTGCATCCGATCAAACACCTCATGCCAGAGGCGTGAATGCCGCATGACCCCCTCGGCATCGCGCATCTTGTGTTCACTCAGATCCAGGCCAGCGCAGTAATGCCCGCCTGAACCTGTCAGAACGACCGATCTCACTCCTCCCGGCGGCGAACGAAAAAAAGCGTCGATCGCGCCCAGCAAAGCCTCGGACATGGCATTGCGTTTGTCCGGTCGATTCATCGTCAGGGTCGCGACGTGATCCTTGATCTGAACAAGAAGCGGCGTGTCACTCATGGGATCAGGAACAGAGTAATGGCCGGGAACATCACGAGGATGATGACGCGGATGATGTCGGAACCGACAAAGAACAGAACCGCCTTGTAGGTTTCGATCATGCGCGTTGTGCGATCCATCGCGTTGATGATGAACAGGTTCATCCCAACCGGTGGTGTAATCAGTCCAACCTCGACCACGATCAAGACCAAGATACCGAACCAGATCGCTACGTATTCGGCCTCGATCCGGTTGGCCATGCCTTGGGTCACGCGGATATCCAATGCCTGCATCTGTTCGCGGGTGAGTTCTGCGCCCGCTGCAAGCGCTGTTCGAATGCTCTCAAGCATCTCGGCGCCCATCCCCTCAGGGACACCAGCATTCAGCACCTCCATAGCGGCCTCGGCCTGCATAGCGGCCAGGTTGACCAAATCGAAGTCCAACGCGCTGATGACGGGGAAGAAGATTGGGATCGTCAGCAAGATCATCGACAGACTGTCCATCAGGCACCCGAAGACCAGATAGAAGACCAGAATCATGGCCAACACCATCCACGGGCTGAGGCCAAGTTCGACCACCCAATTCGACAGCTCTTGCGGCACTTGGGTTAGGGCAAGAAATCCATTGTAGAAACCCGCGCCCAAAACGATGAAAAAGATCATCGCGGTGGAGCGTGCAGTGACCGTGAAGCTTTCAATTAGAGTGACGCGGTTCAAGCCACCATTGATCAGCGCGATCAGACCAGTGCCCGCCGCGCCAACGGCAGCCCCTTCTGTAGGCGTGAACCAACCGGCGTAAATGCCACCAACCACGAGGCCAAAGACCAACAAGACAGGCCAAACAGCAAAAAGGTTTTTGAACCGCTCGCCCATAGGGATCGCCGCCCGGGTTCCGGCGCTCTCGGGGTAGAGGCGCACGTAGATCGAGATGGCGATGACGTAACCGATCGCTGCAAGGATGCCGGGGATGAAAGCCGCAAGGAACAGTTTGGCAATGTTCTGTTCCGTGAGGATCGCATAGATCACCAAAACGACCGAAGGCGGGATCAGAATGCCCAGTGTGCCACCCGCAGCCAGGGTCGCCGTAGAAAACCCGCCTGCATATCCATACCGCTTGAGTTCTGGCAAAGCGACGCGGCCCATGGTGGCTGCCGTCGCCAGGGATGACCCGCAGATCGCACCAAAGCCTGCGCAGGCCCCGATGGAAGCCATCGCCACCCCGCCCTTCCGGTGGCCCAAGAATCCTTCGGCGGCTTTGAACAGCGCCGACGACATGCCGCCCAGCGTCGCGAAGTGCCCCATGAGCAAGAACATCGGCACGATGGACAGCGAATAGCTGGAGAAGGTCGTGTAGGTTTCGTTCTTTAGCCGCGCAAAAGCGACCGTCGTGCCATCGGTAACAAGCACAAGGCCCACGAGGCCCACAAGAAACATGGCCAGACCAATCGGGACCCGCAAAAAGATCAGCGCCATCAATGCGGGAAAGGACGCGATCCCAATCTCAAGACTGCTCAATGGTCTGCTCCCGCGCCATCAGCAACCAAGGTGCGGCCCGTGACCATCTCAACCACACGAATATAGGCCATGTAGACAGCGACGATGGAGGACACGACTGCGCCAACCAAACTAGCGGCATAAGCCCACCAGATGGGGAATTGGATCAGGAACGTCGTCTCTCCGTACTGGCGTTTCGACATCATCCCGTCGAAGAGCTGCACCGCGATCAGGATCAGAACGGCCGCGAAGACAACCTCGATCACAGCGCGGATGATTTTGTCGATCCACTTTGGAAAAGTGTTGGCGAAGATATCGACTGACGCATGCCCCGCCGTGATCTGGCATAGCGGGATAAAGGCAAAGATGGCAAAGGCCACGCCCGCCTCAACCAATTCGAAATCGCCGTTCACTGGGCCCACGCCGACGTCGATCATCCACTTGGAAAAGCCCGGCGCGATGCCGGTCATAAAGTCGCCATGGAAGATACCGTTCAAGCTGCGGCCCAGAACGGACACGCATGTCAGAAGGATTAGAAAGCTTAGGACTATACCGCCCAGAATGGCCATAATTTTGGCCATTGCCATCATCAGTTTGTGCATGGGTACCCTGCCCTGTTCATGCGTTGCACATGATCAGACCACGGCGCATTGCAACGCCGTGGCCCGGAATATGCAGCGCTTAGTTTGTGGCGTCTGCGGTATATTTGTCGATCAACATCCGTGCTTCATCAATCAGCGCCTGACCGTCAATGCCGCGACCGTTCATATCTTCGACCCACTGGTCATAGATCGGTTGCGCCGCCGCACGCCAGACCGCGGTTTGATCGGCATCCAAGGTGATGATGTTGTTGCCCAGATCCAGCGCCTGTTCCCGCGCAGGCCCATCGCTGTCTTCCTGCGTCCCACCGGCAAAGACCGAAAACTCCAGCCCGGAATTGTCGTCGATAACTTTTTGCAGATCAGCTGGCAGGCTGTCGTACTTATCTTTGTTCATCGCTAGAACAAAGGTCAGCACGTAAAGCGCGTTGCCGGTGAATTCGGTGTGATTGGTCACCAGTTCCGGCACTTTCAATGCGGCGGTCACTTCCCACGGAATGGTTGTGCCATCGATCA
>CAYODE010000127.1:0-10371 GCA_964402685.1 uncultured Aestuariivita sp.
AAAGGTGTGACCGACCTCATGGTGCGCCCGGGTCTGATCAACCTCGATTTCGCCGATGTTCGTGCCGTTATGGACGAGATGGGCAAAGCCATGATGGGAACGGGTGAGGCCGACGGTGAAGACCGCGCCATTCAGGCGGCTGAAAAAGCCATTGCCAACCCGCTTCTTGATGAGATTTCGCTGCGCGGCGCCAAGGGTGTGCTGATCAATATTACAGGCAGCCACGACTTGACCTTGTTCGAACTCGACGAGGCCGCAAACCGCATCCGCGAGGAAGTTGATCCAGAGGCCAACATAATCGTCGGCTCTACTCTTGAAACGGGTATGGAGGGAACAATGCGAGTGAGCGTGGTGGCGACTGGTATCGATGCCACCGATGTTCAAACGGATATTCCTGTTCCGCGCCGGTCTCTGCGCCAGCCGCTGAGTGTTCCGCAGCCAGCCGAAGATGTTGTGTCGGCTCCGGAGGAAGTTGTCGAGCTGCAAGAACCCGTGCTCGCCGAAACGGTGTCCGAAGAAGAACCCTCACTCTTCCCTGGATTGGACTCGGATCGGGTGACCGCTGAAGATCTTGCACAGGACATCTTTGGTGAGGTGGAACAAGATGACGGTCTGCCTCCACCAGCCTATCAACCCGTTGCTGAGATTCAGGCGGACACGCAATTCCCCGTTGCCGAAGAGGAAACAGCGGCCAACTTCGTCGCACCGCGCGCGCCAGCTCCGGGAACTCCGTCGCCCGAGGCATTGGAGCGTTTGCGCGCCGCAGCGCAACGAACGATCCCAGCGCCAGAGGCTCCGGCACTGGCGCCCGAAGCCCACGCTCCGGCTGAGAAACGTGGATTTGGTATCAATTCGCTGATCAATCGGATGACGGGTCATGCGGCCGACACACCCGCGACACCACCGCGTCAACAACCAGTTGTTCGGCAAGCACCACCTCAGGCCGGAGCTGCAGCGCAGCCCAATGACATGCAAGATGTTGAGCAGGATCGGATCGAAATTCCTGCATTTTTGCGGCGTCAGGCAAACTAAAAATAGTCACGTTTACGCAAAGAAGGGCCGCTGCTACGCGGCCCTTTTTGTTTTAATAATAGGCACTTAGGTTTGTCTCAGCAGTGTTTTGCCGAACTGTTACAATAACGTTTCACTTCGTTGCAAAGAGTGAGTTGAGCCTTTCCTGCCAGATCATTAATCACGATTGCAGAGCTGTCGCGTGGGGTGAGCAGCAGATTCTTACGACAGGCATCACTTGCAAAATACGCTGAAACATCCGGTGACATTCACGTCCGTTGGCCTTCATTCGGGCCGTCCAGCACGTATGGTGATACGACCTGCGTCAGCGGAACATGGCATTTGGTTTCGGCGGACAGATCTTGTCGGCACCGACAACTTGATTTCGGCGGTTTGGAACGCAGCAGAGCATTCCCCTTTGTGTACCACGTTGGTCAACGATGCTGGTGTGTCGGTTTCCACGGTTGAACATATCATGGCGGCGCTAGCTGGCTGCGGAGTTCATAACGCACTGATTGATGTCGACGGACCGGAAGTACCAATTATGGATGGATCCGCGGCACCTTTCGTCCGCGGTATCATGGGGCGCGGGCTACGAAAGCTGGCTGTGCCGGTCCGAGCAATTGAGATTCTGAAAGAAGTGCGGGTCGAGCGTGACGGGGCAGTTGCGTCATTGGCGCCTGCAGAAACACTGACCATCGATTTTCATATTGATTTCGAAGATGCCGCGATTGGGCGCCAAAATCGAACGCTCATCATGAACAACGGTGCGTTTGCACGTGAATTGTGTGATAGCCGGACCTTCTGTCGTCAGGCGGACGTCGATGCGATGCATGCCAGTGGATTGGCCTTGGGCGGTGCACCTGGCGACAACGCCGTCGTGTTTGATGGGGATGTGGTGACCAGTCCTGGCGGTTTGCGTCACGAAGACGAACCTGTGCGTCACAAGATGCTTGATGCATTGGGTGATCTTGCTTTGGCCGGTGGGCCGATCTTGGGACATTATACAGGTGTCCGAGCCGGACATACCCTGACGAACATGCTGCTTCGGACGCTTTTCACAACACCCGGCGCGGCGCGTATGATCGTTTGCACCCCGGAACAGACAGCACGTCTTCCGGGTGTCGGTCTGCATTGGGCTGAGATTCCTGAAGTTGCCTGACGGCGAAGCTGGAATCCTGTGTCACAACACCACCTCAGTGAAACTAAAGCATTTTGCACCTGAAATGAATGTGCTAGACCAGCCAGAAAGCGGTGTGAGAAGCCAAAGACTAGGCGGTACTGAATGGCACGCAGAACAGGCACAGACGCGTCCGAATACGGGGTGCACAAAGTGATCCGTTGGCTTGTGGCCATGGGTTTAGTCGCGACCCTTGCTGCATGCGGCGATGGTGGTCTGTTTGGCGGCGGCGCTGCTGACCGTGAACAGAACCTTGAACCGTTTACCCCGCAACAGATTTTCGAACGTGGCGAGTTTGAGCTAGACCGCGGGCGCACAGACGACGCGGCATGGTTCTTTTCCGAAATCGAACGGCTGTATCCCTATTCGTCCTGGGCGCGTCGGGCTCTAATTATGCAGGCCTATTCGTATCACATCGGACGGGACTACCCGAATTCGCGTTCTGCGGCACAGCGGTACATCGACTTTTACCCTGCCGACGAGGACGCGGCCTACGCGCAATATCTTCTGGCGCTCAGCTATTACGACCAAATCGACGAAGTGGGCCGCGACCAAGGATTGACCTTTCAGGCGCTTCAAGCGCTGCGCGGTGTGATTGAGCGCTATCCGGATAGCGAATACGCGGACAGTGCGATCCTGAAATTCGACCTCGCCTTTGACCATCTGGCAGGCAAAGAGATGGAAATCGGACGCTACTATTTGCGCCGTGATCACTATACGGCGGCCATTAATAGGTTCCGCGTTGTGGTTCAGGATTTCCAAACAACGTCTCACACGCCTGAAGCGTTGCACCGTTTGGTCGAGGCGTATCTGTCGCTTGGCTTGACAGATGAAGCGCAGACCGCGGGTGCGATCCTAGGCTTCAACTATCAATCGACCGATTGGTATGAGGACAGTTTCCAATTGCTCACAGGCCAAGGACTGCAGCCGCGTGCGCTGGGCGACAACTGGCTTTCTGCGATTTATCGCCAAACAATCAAGGGCGAATGGTTGTAGCATGCGGTGCGTGTAACGACGCACCAAACGGGTGAACGATGCTACGGGCGCTTGAAATCAGGGACATGCTCATCATTGACCGGCTGGAGCTTGAACTGCAGCAGGGTTTGAACGTGTTAACCGGCGAAACTGGGGCCGGCAAGTCCATCCTGCTGGACTCCTTGGGGTTTGTTCTGGGCTGGCGTGGCCGTGCGGAACTGGTCCGCCAGGGCGCCGACCAAGGCGAAGTGGTGGCCGTTTTTGAACTGGCGGAGGATCATCCGGCTCAGGCGATCTTGACGGACGCGGGCTTACCTTGCGGGGAGGAGCTGATTTTACGCCGGATCAACACTGTGGATGGCCGCAAGACAGCGTGGATTAACGACCGCCGCGCCAGTGGCGAGGTTTTGCGCGCTCTGTCCGATGTTCTGATCGAGTTGCACGGTCAACATGATGACCGAGGTCTTTTGAACCCAAGAGGGCATCGCGCTTTGCTGGATGCCTTTGGCGGGTATGAGGCAAAACGTGGCGCAGTCAAAGCGGCGTGGATCGGGATGTCTGATGCACGCAAGGCCCTGCTGCAGCTTGAGGAACAAGTGGCTGCCGCCCGTGCGGAAGAGGATTTCCTGAGACACGCCGTCAAAGAGCTCGACACGCTGAACCCCGAGCCCGGGGAAGAAGCGACGCTCGACACCCGTCGGCGGATGATGCAGGGAGCTGAGAAGATCCGTGACGATATTGCGCGCGCGCATCAACTGCTGGGGATAGAGGGCGGCGAGGGCGCACTAAGCGACGCGTCACGTTGGCTCGACGGTGTGGTCGATCAAGCCGGTGGTGCGTTGGACGAGCCCATTGCCGCGTTGTCCCGTGCTCTATTGGAACTTGGTGAAGCGCAATCTGGCGTCGAACAGGTTTTGGAGAGCCTTGAATTCAACCCGGCCGAGTTGGAAGAAACAGAAGAGCGCCTCTTTGCCATTCGCGCGTTGGCTCGTAAGCATGGCGTCGCTCCGGATGATCTGGGAGATTTCGCCGCTGACTTGCGGGATAGGCTAACCGCTTTGGATGCGGGCGAGGCTGGTCTAGGGACATTGCATGCTGCCCTGAAAAAGGCTGAAGCCACTTATGATGCGGCGGCAGTAGCACTGACTAAAGCGCGGCTCAAAGCGGCCAAGGCGTTGGACAAAGCCGTAATGGCCGAGCTTTCACCACTTAAAATGGACCGGGCCGTCTTTGAAACACAGGTGGTAACAACAGATCCCGGCCCCGAAGGGCAAGACGCAGTGACATTCACGGTGGCCACAAACCCCGGAGCCCCGGCCGGGCCGCTGAACAAGATTGCCTCAGGCGGTGAACTCAGCCGGTTTCTCCTCGCGCTTAAGGTCTGCCTTACAGGTCCGGAAAGTGGTCGTACGCTGATCTTTGACGAGATTGATCGCGGCGTGGGCGGGGCAACGGCAGACGCTGTGGGTCGACGGCTTGCCGATCTGGCCGAGAGCGGACAGGTTTTGGTGGTCACGCACTCACCGCAGGTGGCGGCGCGCGGCGCGCATCACTGGCGTGTAGAGAAACACGTCAAACAGGGCGCGACCTTATCGACTGTCACCTCTCTGCCTGAAAGCGACCGCGTGGACGAGATCGCGCGCATGCTCTCTGGGGACACAGTCACGTCCGAAGCACGGGCCGCGGCCCGCGCCCTGCTTGACGCTTAATCTGCGACGGTCCATCCTATTGAGGATAAACCGGCTTTTCTGTTTGCTGGTACTGTCCTAGACATTCAGAACGACCCACCCCAAAGGCAGGGCAATGGCCCGAGAACGCTCTCTTCTGTCCAAACAAGTCGACCAGGCAGTCATCGCCTGCAAAGAGGGCTGGCAGGTGCTTGTTCACCGGGGACCATCAGCCATCCAGTTCTGGTTCATCGCGTTAGCGATCGGGATCGCAGCAGGCTTTGCTGCATTGTTTTTTCGCAAAGGCATCGAAGCGCTCCAAGCCTTCTTGTACAGAACCGATGACGTACAGTTGATCCACACGCATGCGGAATCGCTGCCGTGGTATATGATCCTTCTGATCCCGGTGGTCGGTGGCCTTATAGTAGGAGTGATCCTGCATCGCTTTACGCCGGACGGGCGCGTCCGTTCGGTGGCTGATGTGATCGAAGGGGCTGCCCTGCATGATGGTCGTGTCGAAACGCGGGCGGGGCTGGCCTCTGCCGTTGCATCACTCATCACGCTCAGTTCTGGGGGATCCTCGGGGCGAGAGGGCCCTGTCGTTCACCTGGCCGCTGTGATTTCGACCATAGTATCGCGTTGGATCAAGGCAGACGGCATCACCGGCCGCGATCTCTTGGGATGTGCGGTCGCAGCTGCGGTGTCAGCGAGTTTCAACGCCCCAATCGCGGGCGCGCTCTTTGCGTTGGAAGTCGTTTTGCGCCATTTCGCCGTGCACGCGTTCGCGCCTATCGCAATCGCCGCCGTGGCAGGAACCGTCATCAACCGGCTGGAGTTTGGTGACATCACCGAATTCGCGCTGGAACAAAACGGCGCGTTGGAGTTTTACGTCGAACTACCCGCCTTTATGCTTTTGGG
This sequence comes from uncultured Aestuariivita sp., assembly GCA_964402685.1. Lineage (GTDB taxonomy): Bacteria > Pseudomonadota > Alphaproteobacteria > Rhodobacterales > Rhodobacteraceae > Aestuariivita. Next base: position 5,752 of record CAYODE010000127.1, read on the forward strand.
CCTTCTCAGCGGTCTGGTCGCCGCGGCTTTGATGAAGTCTATCTTTTTCGCCGAGGATTTTGCAGATCATGTGCAGGGCAAAGTTGGCTTGCCCCGTTGGCTGCGCCCGGCCATCGCTGGTCTGCTTTTGGGGATCATCGCGATTTGGTTCCCACATATTATTGGTGTGGGCTATGAGACGACAACTCGGGCCTTGGCTGGCGGGCTTCTGCTGCACGAGGTGATCGTATTCGCAATCCTCAAAGTCGTGGCCGTGGCTATTACCATCGCCGGGCGCATGGGGGGCGGCGTCTTTTCCCCCTCGTTGATGCTGGGCGCGCTGACTGGGTTGGGTTTTGGTCTGATTGCGACGTCTGTTTTCCCCGACGTTTCAGGCTCTTACACGCTATATGCGCTTGCGGGGACGGGGGCTGTGGCAGCGGCCGTTCTGGGCGCGCCGATTTCGACAACAATGATCGTCTTTGAACTGACCGGCGATTGGCAAACCGGTTTGGCGGTGATGGTTGCGGTGTCCTTGTCGACAGCGCTTGCGTCTCGCCTTGTGGATCGGTCGTTTTTCCTCACTCAACTCGAACGGCGCGGTATTCACCTTGCCGCGGGGCCCCAGGCCTATCTGCTTGCCATGTTCCGGGTGTCGACTGTTATGCGTCCCCCAGATCACCCAAGCGCTGCCCCTGTGACAGAGTGTTGGGATATGATCGCCGAAGGCATTTACATCGATGCCTCCGCAACACTGGAGGCCGCCATGCCTGTTTTCGATCGCATGTCCGTTACGTTTATTCCAGTGGTGACGCTGACGGGCGAAAACGCAGCACCGGAATTGCAGGGTGCACTGTATCAGGTCGATGCGTTGAAAGCCTATAATCGGGCACTGGCGGCGACGGCTGCCGAAGAGCATTCCTAAGGTGCCCGGCGCTTCGCCAGTCTCAAATCGCAGGACTAAAGCGGTCTTGCTCAAAATTAAGGCCCGCCACGGGGGGCGGACCTGTCTGTTGTCGTACAGATGACGTTTAAACGCGTTCGACCGTCACTTGGTCGCCGACGTAAAATGCTAGGTGATCCTTGATCGGGGCTACGCCATCGATTGGATCTTCATAGCTCCACACCGCGTTCTGAACGGTGCCGGATTTGTTGACGATCGAAAAATAAGTCGCATCGCCTTTATGAGGGCAGTGGGTCGATTTGTCAGTCTGATCCAGAAAAGCCATCGCGATATCTGTGCGCGGGAAATAGATCACCGGAGAATAATCGCCCTCGGTCAATTCCAGCGCATTGGCGCTCTCTCCCAAAACAGCGCCTCCGGAGCGGACGGTCCAAATGCCCTCTGCTTTGCGAATCCGAATGTGGTCAGCCATATGCAACCCTCCCTTTTGTCTTCATCTTGCATCTGCCCAACGCACGTAACATCCGTGTTACACGAGGCGACCGTGTTGCGCCTGTCAGCGGGTCATATCGGGGCAGAAGCAGCATCCAACCACATTTGGGCGTCTTTGCCCAGACGTGGCCCCACTTTTTCCCGGACCTCCGCATGATAGGCGTTTAGCCAGGTGATTTCGTCTCGGCTCATCATGTCAGCGACAATCAATCGCCGGTCCAACGGGACGAATGTCAGCGTGCGCCACGAATACATAGGACGATGCGCGTCGCCTCCCGGTGGCGCTTCGGCCTCTTCAACAACCACCAAGTTCTCTAACCGAATACCAAACGCGCCCTCGCGATAATATCCTGGCTCATTTGACAGGATCATCCCCGGCTCAAGCGGCACATGACTGACGCGGCTGAGGCGTTGCGGGCCTTCATGCACATTCAGATAAGTGCCGACACCGTGGCCCAGGCCGTGGTCGAAATCCTGGTGCGCCAACCACAATGGCATCCGGCCGGCCATTTCAATATCACGACCTGCCAAGCCCTTGGGCCACCGTAGGCGCGATACGGCAATCATGCCTTGCAAGACACGGGTGTAACAGGCTTTTTCCTCTTGGCCGACGTCACCGATGGCAATGGTCCTAGTGATATCGGTCGTTCCGTCCAGATACTGACCACCGCTGTCCAGCACCAAGAGATGGCCGTTTTCCAAAACGGAATCCGTCTCTTCGGTGACACGATAGTGCATGATGGCGCCATTTGGACCCGTGCCAGAGATTGTTTCGAACGAGATATCCTGAAGCGCATTGACCCGACGCCGCAGATCCTCAAGGTGTTTCACGACCGAAATCTCGGTCAATGTGCCCGGGGTCTGATCATCCAACCAAGCCAGCAACTCAATCATCGCGACGGCGTCGCGCAGATGCGCCTCCGCAGTGCCCGCGATCTCGACTGGGTTCTTCCGGGCTTTTGGCAGTGAACAGGGATCACGACCCAGCACTGGCATAGTGCACGCCTCACTGACGGCGTAAGGAACGGTATCGGTATCCAATAAAACACGCCCGTCCAAGGATGAAACCGCTTCCAACAGCGAGTCGGGATCGGCCTGTGTGACGTCCTCGCCCAAATGATCACCCAAATCTGTGAGCTTCTCAGCATGGACAAAAAGTGTGACTGATCCGTCATCCTTTAGAATGGCAAAACACTGCATCAGCGGGTTCCGCTCAATGTCCGCGCCGCGAATATTCAAAAGCCACATGATACTATCAGGCAGGGTGATCACGGCCGCCGACAGGTTTTCCTTCCGTAAATCCTCCGCCAGTCGCGCGCGTTTGTGCGCATGCGTTTCCCCAGCAAATTCAATGGGGTGGACTTTGGCCAGCTCCATAGGCGGGCCTGGCTGATCCGCCCAAATGCGATCGACGAGGTTCTCAGTGACCGCGACCAGAGAGATGTCTGTTCCCTCAAGCGCCGTCCTGGCTTGTTTGACTTGGGATTGTGACATCAACCAAGGATCGAAACCTATGGTTGCGGACCCATCGAGCGTGGTTTTGAGCCATGCCGCAAGAGATGTTTCCGGCCAGGGAACCGGTGTGAAATGTTCCAGATCCACCTGTGACTTGACCTGTGTACGATAACGCCCGTCGATGAATACGCCCGCACTATCGGCTAGGGCCACGCAAAAACCTGCGGATCCCGTAAAGCCAGTCAGCCACGCCAGGCGTGCGTCGCGGGGCGCAACGTACTCGCCCTGATGCGCATCCGCTCTGGGGATGATGAACCCGTCTAAACCTTCCGTGGCCAGCTCCTCGCGCAGCGCGGCCAACCGGGGTGGGCCCTGATCCGGTCTGGCGGTCACATCGAATGTTTGGAACATCGGCGCCCTCTTCTTTGTCAAATCGTTAGGGTGGCCGCCACACATGGGCGGACGCGTCAACTGGCCTTGCGCATCCCCATGACCCGGGCGCGTGCACGCGGATCACTGTCAAAGAGGGAGGCGAGTTGTTCGGTCATCGCCCCGGCCAATTGTTCGACATCGGTGATCGTCACGGCCCGATCATAATAGCGCGTCACATCATGCCCGATCCCAATCGCCAACAGCTCGACCAGCTTTTTCTTCTCCACCATCGCGATCACGTCGCGCAGGTGTTTTTCCAAATAGTTTGCGGGGTTAACGGACAAAGTTGAATCATCCACAGGCGCACCGTCCGAGATGACCATAAGGATCTTACGTTGCTCCCGCCGCGCCAGCATACGCCGATGCGCCCATTCCAGCGCTTCGCCGTCGATGTTTTCCTTCAGCAGCCCTTCCTTCATCATCAGCCCCAAATTGGGCCGTGTCCGGCGCCAAGGCGCATCTGCGGACTTATAGATGATATGGCGCAGATCGTTTAGCCGGCCGGGTGTCTGTGGACGCCCTTCGTTCAACCAGGCTTCGCGCGCCTGACCACCTTTCCAAGCCCGTGTGGTAAAGCCCAGGATTTCCACCTTCACGTCACAGCGTTCTAGCGTGCGCGCCAAAACGTCGGCACAGATCGCCGCAATCGATATGGGACGACCGCGCATGGAGCCGGAATTGTCCAACAGAAGGGTTACAACAGTGTCGCGGAACTCTGTGTCTTTCTCGACTTTGAACGACAAAGGCGTCGTCGGGTTCGCAACAACGCGCGCCAGACGCCCGGCATCCAGAATGCCTTCTTCCCGATCAAACTCCCAAGACCGGTTCTGTTGGGCTTGCAATCGCCGCTGCAACTTATTGGCCAGACGTGACACCGCGCCTTTCAAAGGTTCCAGTTGCTGATCCAGATAGGCGCGCAGTCGTTCTAATTCGACCGGGTCAGCAAGCTCTTCTGCACCGATCTCTTCGTCATTGTCCGTCTGATACACCTTATAGTCAGGATCCGCGTCCGAGACAGGCTGCGGGGCAGGGGGTTCCAGTGGCGCTTCGCCCTCTGGCATTTCCGTTTCTTCGCCCATTTCCTGGTCAGCCATGTCATCCATGCTGACCTGAGCTTGTGCCGCATCCTGTTGATCTTCTTGAGTTTGTTCCGGATTGGCCTCGGCGTCTTCCTCTTCGCTGTCGTCTTGGCCTGTGCTGTCCGGATCCTGCTCTTCTTCTGCATTCTCCTCGGCGCCAGCATCCTCTTCGTCGTCCAGCTGATCAGGGTCGTCACCCAATTGATCGCCATAGCCCAGATCGGTGATTACCTGGCGGGCAAAGCGGGCAAATTCCGATTGATCCGAAAGGATCTCATC
>CAYODE010000128.1:0-10283 GCA_964402685.1 uncultured Aestuariivita sp.
GTGGGATCAGTTCGGCTTTCAAGACCATGTTTGAGGCCGATGTTTTGGGGTTGGGGGCGCCGCCTTAGGCGGTCAGCTCTAGTCGGCCAGGCCGACCGGAGCCCAAGGTCTCCGCCCATTCGGGTCACGATCTTCGCCCGGGGATCGTTGGTGGGTTCGCCCCATATTGAAATATGGATCGCTTTATGAGAACAAATAGAGAACAGAGTCGACCTATTCAAAGGAAATTCTAGTGCCAGGACGTACGCGACGCGGATTTGTAAAGAAAGATCAGGTGCTTGAGAAACTGGCAATTGGCAGACAAGGTGCGATTCAGGTGCGCACTGAAGCAAAGATAAACTCTTGTGAATATAGAGTGGCAGATGATGTCCTTGATGCCATCGATAGGCTGTCCGGTGCACAGACTGGCGACGAAGCATATTTTCACCTTAAGATGGCCAGAGCGGACACTCAAAGCGACTAGGAACCATGTGCGGCAAAGCGTCTTTGAATTACACTTGGCGGGAGATCTATGAACTCTATCGTTTGACGGCCCCCGCCTCTGCCCCAAACCTGGAGCCCCGCTATAACGTTACGCGATTCCAGAAAGTACCGGTCGTTCGTCCCGTCGAAGGTGGCCGTGAGCTCGTGTCCATGCTCTGGGAGTTCATTCCCTTCTGGTGGTCAAAACCACTCAAAGAGAAGAAGTTTTCGACCTTTAACGCCAAAGGCGAAGAGCTTCGAGAAAAGAAGACCTTCGCCCCGGCCTGGAAACGCGGGCAACGCTGCATCATCCCCGTCTCGGGTTTTTATGAATGGCTCCGGCCCAAGAAAAAAGGCCAGTCTCCCTACTACATTCAGGCCAAGAATAGCCCCGTGCTGTCATTGGCTGGGCTTTGGGGTGAATGGAAAGGTGCGGATTCCGGCGAGAGCCGGCTTTCCTGCACAATCATCACCACAAAGCCGAATGCGCTCATGGACAGTATCCCTCATCACCGTTGTCCGGTCGTGATCGATGATGGCGATTTGGACACCTGGTTCACAAGCGATGCCAATACGGCTTATGAACTGATTCATTCCCCACCAGATGACGCTATGACAGCCTATCGGGTCAGCCCCTATGTCAATAAAGTCGGCAACGAAGGCCCCCAGTGCATTGAACCGCTTGCAAGCTGATTGGACGCCTCCTCGTTTCGAGTCCATGACTCGCATTTGAGTTGACCCGGGATCGCCGACGCCAGGTTCTAGCTACGTAACCTCTTCCTGCAGCACTGTCACAGCCGTGCCTCCTTTCTGGAGTTCGGCCAAACCTTAGCCCGAACCATGACACACCGTCACGGGCCCGTAAGGGCGCTGCCCTTCTCCACTGGCGTTGCGACCCTTCGGGTGCTGCCCCGCTCCTCGGTGCGGCACTTGGACTGCGTCATTAGACGTAAACAAAAGGAGATCACTATGACAAAATTGATGAAGAAAATCCGCGCCGTCCTGAAGAGCCTGGGCTATAAAGCCAAACTTTCACTCAGCGTCGCTTTATCCATTCCTGGCTTTCTGTAAATCGAGGTCGAGTGTGAAAAAAAGCCCGCCCCGCCGGGCACGCCTGATGAAGTATAGTCAGCCAAGCCCGCACATCGGCGTGGGCCAGTTCCTGTCATCCTTTGGTTCGAGATCCTCTTAGCTCGTTGCAGGCATACATGCCGATCTCTACGCCACCAGCTCCATAGGCAATCATCGTGCCTTCCAACATTTCCTGCCCTTCGGGGATCTCCATCGCACGTATCTCTGCCTCGGTATCCTGCTCTTGGAACCTCTCTAATGCTGCAGCATGACAAGCATCCACATCGGCAAAATCCATGCGCGTTTCAAGCTCTGATCCAGTGTCGAAATTGAAGACAACGACGATCAAAAGAACCTTCATGAAATCCTCGCTTCTGAATCGAAAGCCGGAGCTTCCGCCCCGGCCTACGGGTGAATGGATACCATTTCACCTTGCAGGATCATCGCCGTCCCCGGCTGTTTCCTGATGCAACAATAATACGGTATTGTATCACAAACAAGTGTTGTGTGACCCTTTCATCTTGCCAAAAAATATCCTCGGGGGAGACGCGAAGCGGCGGAGGCAGACAGCTCCCAACCAAAGAACGCCAGGGACGGGCCGCCTTGAGGCGGCCCGTCTTTGCTTTATTCGGTTACGTCGCCTTTGGCCGAAGGTTGGAATGCGACCAGTTCGGTGACGCCAACCGGGAAATCGAGCTTAAGCGTCAGGAAGGTTTCGCCGGTGTCCCGCTTCGTGTTCTCAAACACTGCGCCAACGCGGCGGTAAGTCGTCTTTTCAGTGCCGTTGTCGTCGTATTTCACGGGGACGGTGAGAGTGTAATGTGCCATTTGGGTTTCTCCTTGTTTCGATGAAGGTGGCCCAACGGATCGAACGAGGGTGCGGCGCAGGCTGAAAATCGGAGGGTCCTCCGGAAACCGTTTTTCTGCTTGCCGTGGTCCGCCACGGGAACGCCAAACCCGCGATCCGTCACCTCTCATCTTTCAGAAACAAGAGAGCTGCAACCATATGCCATTTCACGGCCGTCCCGGCCTGATACGCCAAAACAGCAGCGATAGATGACAGCGGTGATCCCGCTGGACGCGCGGGATCGAGATGTAAGCGGACGCCGCCCCTCCGCTTCGCTCTAGGGCCGTCGGCATTTTCCCAATTGGTTTGTCCGCCCAACAGACCTGGCCTGCCCGGTCAATTGGCAAGCGCCCGTCCAAAGCCGGTCGTCGCGTGGCAGGGCCGTGTCCTCGGCTACGCCTGCGGGCCGCACCACCCCTGCCCCACGACCATTGACAGTTCATTCCAGGCCCGTGGGTCGGGCTTACGCCCTCTCCCACTCTGTTCCGCCGGAAACATGCGTTTCCGGTCAGATCAGATTGGCCGAGGCGTAGCCCATCGGCGGAAAGAGGTCACAAGACCCGACCGCATCACCACAAGGAGGCCAGTAATGGTCATGACTGATGAAAGTCGGACGCGGGAATGCGCCCGTATTGCTGAACAAAACGACGCCTTCCGGCATCAAAGGCCGGGCGGTGGACAAGGGAAATGGGTCTATACGACTGCCGTGGACGACAAAGGGGGCGAGTTTGTCGCCGCCTGCATGTCCGCAGTCATGGCCTATGATGATTTCACCGAAGAAAACGACCCCTACGGAACCCACGAAATGGGGTTCATGGAGGTCATGGGCGAAAAGGTCTGGTGGAAAATTGATGGGGTGGATGCTCCCTCCCACAACGGCATCGCAATGTGCCAGACTGGCTTTGTTGGAAGTCAGTGAGAATGAAAGGAAGCATCCATGACCGACGTTAGCATTTTAGCCATCGACCTTGCAAAGCACAGTTTTCAGGTTTGTGCGACGACCGCCGAGGGCGTCATCGTGTTCAATCGTAAGTATACGCGCGGCAAGCTGAGCGAGCTTTTGGCCAATCATCCTCAATGTCTGGTAGCGATGGAGGCATGTGCCACCAGCCACTATTGGGGCCGCGAGGCGCAGGGCCACGGGCATGACGTCAGGTTGATCCCTCCGATCTACGTGAAGCCATTTGTCAAACGCAGCAAGAATGACGCCAATGACGCGGCGGCGATTGCAGTGGCTGTGCGGCAGCCAGACATGCGGTTCGTTGCGGTCAAGAGCCCGGATCAACAAGCGCAGGCCATGCTGTTTCGAACCCATCAAACTTTCACACGCCAGCGGTCACAATTGCTGATCACCCTGCGCGGTCATTTGGCCGAACACGGGATCATCGTTGCAAAGGGCAATGCGGCCCTAATCGCCTACGAAAAGGTTCTTGAGGCAGAGCCTGACCTTGTTCCCGATCTGGTGTTGGAAGCAGCGCGGCTTTATTTCCATCAAATTGCCCAACTCAACAATTCCATCGCCGCCTTCGAGCGGCAGATGAAAGACACAGCGAAGCGCAATGATACGGCGCGCAGGCTTCAGACCATGCCGGGCATCGGGCCAATCAACGCCGCCGCATTCTTGGCGTTTGCGCCGCCAATGGAGAGCTTCAAACGGGGTCGTGATTTTGCTGCCTGGCTCGGCTTAGTTCCGCGACAGCATTCGACCGGAGGCAAGACCAGATTGGGCCGTGTCAGTAAGATGGGACAGTCCGATATGCGAAGGCTCCTGATCACAGGTGCAACCGTCTGCCTCAGGTGGGCTGTTGCAAAAGGCATCGACCCTCAAAGCTGGTTGGGTCGGCTGTTGGCCCGCAAACCCGCCAAGATGGTGGCGGTCGCGATGGCAAACAAAATGGCGCGCGCCCTTTGGGCCATGATGACGAAAGGGCAGGATTACTCGGGCAGTCTGGTGCAATACGCCAAGATGTAACCGAGAACAAAGATCCGTTTCGGCCTGCATAACAGCAACAGACTGAACCGGTGAAGTGAGGAGACCAACAGACGATTATGGGCGCAATGATCACGTTCAGCTTTGGGAAAACCATATAGAGGTCAAGGACATAAAAGTCCGAAAGATCGATTTGGACCCCGAGCTCACGAACACCATAACGGCCGGTGGCAGACCTAAGCCACATGCACAGGCCTGACACACGACCGGTACCGATCACGCAAGCCAGAACCGTCTGAAAATCACCTTGCGAAACCGGGAGCATCCACACATGACCTTTACAATCGCGCCTACGATGCAGGTTCACCCGCGTCAACGTCCCTCGCGGATACGCGGCGCGTCCTGACGATCCTTTTGCCAAGCGACTACTGAGATTGGCCACCCTGCTAAGGGGTGCGCCATCGGCGCAACCTGCGCCCGACGGGAGGTGAATACATGACCAGAGCAGTGATTGAGCAGCGCATGCAAGAAGCCATCGCGCTTGTGAGAAAGGGAGGTCTCTCCGCCAAGATCGGCCTCGCCTTTCTGAAACAGCACGCCGCCTGAGCGGCCTCGCCTCACCCCATGAGGGGGTGGGGCATCCATACCAAGATCAACACCACAAGACAAGGAATGTCCCAATGACAAAGCAAACCAAGATCATCGCCACTGAGGCCCGCTTTCCACTCGCAAAGCTGTCCCTGTCGCCCATGAACCCACGCCAAGACGTGCCCGAAGCGGACGTTATTGAACTGGCGGAAAGTATCTGGGCCGCTGGCCTGATCCAGTCCATCGCGGGGTTGGCAGGCAAGAAGGATACGGCAGAGATTGTCGCGGGCGGACGCCGGTTACGCGCCCTGCAATATCTGGCCGAAAAGAACCCGGATTTCGCTAAAACTCGACCCGAACTGGCAAACCCTATGGTCATGCTGGCCCCAGATGCGGAAACCGCTGAGGCATGGGCCAACATGGAGAACGTTGCCCGCCGCGATCTGCACCCCGCCGAAGAAATTCGGGCCTACGGGAAGATGGAGGCCAAGGGCGGCACAGTGGCCGCTATTGCCCGCGCTTTTGCGGTGAGTGAAAAGCACGTCTACCGTCGCCTTGCACTGGCGCACCTGCCAGATGCGGTGCTGGATGCCCTTGCTGCCAACGAAATCAGCCTGTCCAACGCCGCCGCCTTCACCGTCAGCAATGACATGAAAGCCACGCTTGAAGTGTTGGAACAGGCACGGGGCGGGAACTACAGCGATCACCAGATCAAGCAGGCTCTCAAACCGGATTCGGTGCGCAGCAGTGACCGCCGCGTGGTCTATGTCACCGAGGCGGGTTATGACGAGGCCGGAGGCCGCAAGACCGCTGATCTATTCCAAGAGCAGACGTTCTTTGATGATGTGGCGCTCTTGGACGATCTGTTCGAGGCCAAGCTGACCGAGGCCGTCGAGACGTTGCAGGCCGAAGGCTGGAAATGGGTCGAGGTGATCCAAGACAGTTGGCTTTGCCACTACAGCATGGGGCTGGACAAGTTTGGCCGGGTCTATGCCGAAGAAGGCCAGTTGTCCGAGGAAGAAGCTGAGCGCTATGACGAGTTGGCCGAACTCGCCAACGGCGACGTGCTGGACGCAGGAGGGGAGGCCGAACTTGCCGCCCTGCAAGTGATCATCGACGGGCAGTATACGGACGAACAGTGCAGCCACGCAGGGCTTTACGTCTATGTCGATGGCAGCGGGGTGCAGCAGATCAGCGGCGCACTGGTCAAGCCGGAGGACAAGAAGGCCGCGATTGAGGCGGGTATCTTGCGCAAGTCCCTGCACAGCAGTAGCGGCAATGATGGTCCGAAGTCGCCTATCTCGCAAAAGCTGCGCGACGATTTGAACCGCGTGACCAAAGGGGCGCGGCAACATGCAGCCCTGCGCGATCCAGACCTCTTGATCGACCTTCTGGCCTACCAGTTGAGCCACAATCTTCGGTGGGATGGTCCATTCGGGATCACCACAACCGAAGTGCCAAACTGGCCCTCTACGGAAGCCGATGGCTATGCGTTGGACGAGCGGCTGACCTCGAACCCGCCGCGCGATATGTGGGAGGCCAAAGACCTTGGCGCATCGTTCCGCGCCTTCCGCAAGAAAGGCCAAGAGTTTGTGCGCGGTGAATTGGTGCGGTTCCTCGCAACCCAATTCAAGGGCGGTGACGAGAAGCTGCAAGCGCTGGTCGAGAAGTCCACCGAGCCGAACACCCGCGAGGTTTGGACACCGACAGCGGCCAACTTTTTCAGCCGCGTGGGCGGTCCCTACATGGTCGCGATTTGGCGCGATCTTCTGGAATTGGCGAAGGATCACCCGACCGTCACGACCTTTGCCAAGCTGAAAAAGGGCGAAAAAGCCGCGAAGCTGGAAGCCTTGTTTACCCAATCGGACCTACGCAGCGCACTTGGCGTCACCGAGGCCCAAGCGGCCAAGATCGACGCATGGTTGCCCGAAGGCATGGAGTGAGCGTAGCGGCAGGGCGTTCGCGCCCTGCCCCATTCCCCCAAAGGAGACAGACCAATGGCGTTTGAGAACGATACCAATGCGGGCCGGGTTCAGAAAATGGTCGAGACCCTTGCCCTGATCCAGAAATCGGCCCTGTCCAATCGTGCGGACGCTGATGCTCTGACGATTATGATGCGACCGCTGATCGAGGCGCTGACAGCGGCAGGCGTGGTGCGCGCGGGTGTCCCGACCCCAGAGGGGCAGGACACGCCCGCACCTACCCTCACACCGGGCCAACGGGCCGCGTTGCACCTTGCCGACCATGCGTCCCTGCGCGACCTCACCGCCGCCCTGTTGGGACGGCTAGAGGCTCACGAGGCCCGCCTTGCGGCATCGGATGAGGGCCAGTGACATGCGGTTCAAAAGAACACCAACCTTCGCGTTTACAGACACGCCCCGCAAACGGGCGGCCCTGCGTCGCAAGCAGCAGCGGGAGCGTGACACCCTTCCGCTCTTTGCCGAACAGATTGCAAAGGAACAGCCTAGCGAGGACGAGGAAATGGCCCGTCGCGCCATTCTGTCCGATAGGCAGGAAGCCCGCTGGCGTTCGGATCGTGCCGCCGAGTGGCGCAAAGCCCGCCGCATGATAGACAGCCTGCCTGCCGATGAAGGCCGCGCGATCCGGCGGGTTTGGGACTGCGCCCCTTACCCCGCCGACCCGTCCCGCCTTCTGGGCGTGCTGCACAGCTACAGTCTTGGCAAGATCGACCTGAAACGCCCGCCTTTTCCACTGTACAAGACGGACGCGGGCGGGGCGCGGATCGCCAATCTGTTCGCTGTGCCGGACCTCTTTGTCACGATCCTGAAGGCCCGCGACATCGCTGAAGACCCGGATAACTACCCTTTGGCCGAGCGCCATGCGGCCTATCACCACCTGCAAGCCGCCGCGTCCAAGAACAAGGACCGCCAGCGGGCGATGCAAGACCGCGTACTGGCGTCAGAGCTGTTCTTGTGCCTTGGAGAGTTGGAGGAAGCCCATGCCTGACTTCACCGCCCATAAGCATCCCGTTTTGGCCGTGCGCTGCCCCGAATGCGGCAAGGCCCCCGACGTCTGGTGCCGCCGACCGAGCGGTCACCGCGCGTCCGATCTGCACAAGGCCCGCCGCATCACTGCCGATTGCCTTTTCGTCGCGCAGCACGGAGAGGATGCCAGCATCGAGCGCGACGAAGAGGTTTGGGTTATCGACCCAACAGGACGCGTCGAGCGCAATCGGATCGAGCGAGACACCGGTGTCCAGGGAGAGCTTTTCCCATGACGCAGATTATCGAATACCGCACACCTAGCACGCGGCTGTGGTGGAGCAACGTGCGCGAGTGGTGCGAGTGTGGCTATGTTCTGAACCGGCGACGGCTTTCCCACAAGCGCAACCGCGATCTGGAAACGCACAGCATGTGTATGCCGCTCGATATGATCTATCGCGAAACCAACCTTGAGGCGGTCGATCTGGCGATCTGGTTCTACCGGCACGGGCCCATCGGCATCCGCCGACCACAGCGCGGCGCGCGGGGCGATCACCCCTCTACGCCAATTTTTGTCGCGCTGATGAACCGGCGTGCGAGTTTGGTACGAGAGCGAGACGACATCCCCGAGGGGGCTAACTGGCGTGCCGCTCATGCGCCGACCGATTGAGACCTTGATATCCTTGTGGTGAGGATTGACTTGGCCCCGTTCGCATTCAGCGGCGGGGTCTTTTTTTGCCAGAACCGCGCGGCTATCCTTTCAAGTGGATGGAGCACAAAACGAGAGAGAAGTTAAATGATATGATCGAGCGCTGCCTGCACCACATCTATCTTTGGGGCTATTCTGGCCATCATGTGCCGCGATGGGCGCGACGGGCCGTGGCAGGAACCGGCCTGCACCGCGCTTGGTTTCTTGGTTTTCACGGGTTTTTCGCGGAAACTGGAACCCAATTCGGAATTGGAAATCCCTACAGATGCCACGATGCTTTGGCTTGATCCTCAACACCATGGACGGCGCTGGCCGCCACCATAGCGTCGGGCAAAACCTTCTCCAACCATAGTGTCTGCTACATTGCGCCCATCGAGCGTTAGCCGCGCCAAGTCGCGCCCATAGTCGTCATGGCGTGGCAGATAGGCCAGTTCAGCAACCGTGGCCCGATTGATCAACTGGCGCAGTCGTACCGTCGCAGCTTCCCCTTGCGCCAGCTCCGCATCGCACCTCGCTCGGTAGGTCTCTGGCGTGTCAAAGCCCGTCAGACGGATCGTTTCGCCCGCAAGTCTTACCGTGTCGCCGTCAACGACCGAAAGCAGTCGAGGATCGACATGTTCAATGGTCTGTGCCGGAAAGCGCAACCATGCCGTTTTGAGCGTGTCAGGATCAATGAGCCACAGCCCGAGAAGGACGAGCAGAGTGGCAGGGAGAGCTGCGCCCCGTAGCATCCGACCCCGCCGCCGTTTCCATGGCCGAAAACGGCGTGGTCTCTTTCTTGACCGTCTCAGCAACATGGGGTTCACGGACCTCTCTAAGGGGCTTTATTGGCAGGGGGTTTTGCGCGTCCAGTATGGCCGTTTTTGTCCTTCAATCCAAGGCGTGTGCCCATGTCTGGTCTGCCCTGCTGATCCGTTGAAGCGGTGCGGATTCGAGCGAATGCGCATGGTGATCCGTCCGGGGTTTTATCCTTGGTTGTGCGGGTGTGTGAGAAGAATATCCACAAGAAGAAGCCGCTCAGGCGACCGCCGATAATTGCGATATGTCGTCAGAGTGATTTGGTCGATCACCATCGGCCACCCCCTTTGTTTCTCTTTTGATGGGGATGAAGGGAACGCCTGAAGCATGTTCCTTCAGCTCGGTTTCGGGGATCTGCACCTGCGGCTCCGATCACGCGACCCTGTTTGAGCTTCAGCAAGCAGAAAAACGGTTTCCGGAGGACCCTCCGTTTTTCCACCTGCATCCTTCATTCGATCCCTTCCGGCTTATCCCCATCGAAACAAAGGAGAAGACCAATGGCAATCGACGGAAAAATCACCCGCACTGACGACGACGCAATCACCGGCTGGATCGCATCGCTGACCTTCGACGTGGATATCACGCTCACGAAGAACCCACACAAGAACAAGGAAACACACCCGGACTTCGAAATCACCACCCGCACCCCGCGCAACCGCGTGATCCGCATCGGATCGGCCTGGGAGCAGACCAGCCAGAAGGGCAACGACTACCTCTCTCTGTCGGTCATGGTGAACGGCCAGCAGGTCCGCGTGAACGCCCTGCGCAGCGACGAAGACCCCGAAGGCGAATACCGCCTGGTCCCGCTGGCTGGCTAAGGCCAGCCAAGGGGCGGCCAAGGCCGCCCCCGGCACCCAGGCATCGAGCAGCGGGCAGAAAGACCCGAATGCCACTCACGGCAAACTCCGCCGCCTCCCTCCCGGGCGGCGGCTTTTT
>CAYODE010000129.1:0-10221 GCA_964402685.1 uncultured Aestuariivita sp.
GGGTTATCGCGCATGCGGCGATTTGCCAAGCCCTAAAGGGGGTGGGGGTGGGGGTAGGGGGGGTGGGAGTGGTAGGTGGCAACTTTGCAGACTTCGCTGACCTGCACCGGAGCAGCATCAACCGACGGCTCCCGGCCCAAAGGCGACATCCAGCGGTTGGTTGGGATTCTGCGGTCGCAGCCCGCATTGCCGACATTCGCCGCAACCGCAAAATTGGATGGCGGGCGGACATACAGATTGCGGGACACAACCGACATTTTTTTGGACATAGATGAATGGCGGCTTCGTCTCATCGCTGGCCTAGAGGTATTTGTCGTAGAACTCGGCGAATGCATCAATTTGGAAGGCGTTGGCATCTTGTGACACGGCGGCCTTTGGCAATACGGTCTCGAAACCGTGAAAACCGCCTTCGTAGAGTTTGAACTTGGTTGGTACGCCCGCGCGCTCTAGTGCTTTGATATAGTTGATCGTCTCGTCCTTAAACGGCTCCATATCACCGACCCAGCTGATGGTTGGCGGCATTCCGGACAGGTCTTCGCGCAGCGCGGGAGAGGCGTAATCAGGAATATCACCGCTCAGATGGCCCAGAAAATTCTGCCAAGCCAAGGTGTTTGTATGCCTATCCCAGACCGCCGAGCCGATCATCTCGCGGCCAGAGGCCGTTTCCATCCGGTGGTCGATCATAGGGTAGATCGGCATTTGAAACGCGATGTCTGCTGTCCCCGCATCAACGGTCTTCATCGTGAGTGCCGCCGCCATGCCCCCACCGCCACTGTGACCGGCGATAATGAACTTGTCGCTGCGAATGCCCGGTTCAGCGCCGTTTTACTTGAGATACATCAACGTATCATAGCAGTCATTCAACCCGTCAGGATATGGATGGCCTTGCAAGGACAGCCTGTAAGCTGGCGCGACAACGACCACGTCGCGGCGCTTGATCAGGTCCTCAAAAAAGGGGTGGGCCTGTTCTGGCACACCAACCTGATACCCGCCGCCATGGGCATACACCATCGCGAGCAATGGCCCTGTGGCGCCCTTTGGTTTGTAGATGCGGGTGCGGATTTTGTGCCCCGGTGTTGCAATGCTTGGGATATGGATTTCGTCGTTCACGATCCCGTCGATCTTGTTGCCAACCATGGGCTTCATCATGAAACGATGCATCGCCCTGAGCCCCCATTGGCGGCGCGCAAGCCAAGTCACGAACATCCCGATGCGATAGGCGGGTTGCAGATCTTTGTGATACATTGAACGTGTGATGCGGGCCATGTTGCGGCACTCCTCGTGGGAAAACCAGATTGGCTTGAGCCTAAAGTGCCGAAGCGCGCGCATCACTCGCAGTGGATGCCAATTAACTTGCCAAAGATGCCAAACAGCCGCGCATCAGTGGAGCCCTCGTCGCTGATCCTTCACCTGCATTCGCCATACCTCTGGCGTTGTGTTTTCCCAACGCTTGAAGGCCCGGAAAAACGAGTTTGGATCCTCATAGCCCAGAAGAAAGCTTACCTCTGCCACCCCAAGCTCGGTTGTCCTCAAATAGTGCTTTGCCAGCGCCTCACGGGCATCGCTTAGGATTTCAACCCAGCTCGTCCCTTCTTGTGCAAGCCGACGTTGTAAAGTGCGCTTGCTCATTGCCAAGTCCTTGGCGACATCCTCAACCGTAGCGCGCCCACTGGGCAAAAGCTCGTTCAGGCAATGGGCGACTTTTTTCCGTGTCGTGGGATGAATATTGCCAAGCTCTATCTGACGTCTCAGGCGCGGCTCAAACAGGGCCCAGATATCATCGTCATGGGTCGCAAATGGCCGACACGCATCGTCTCGCGAGAACGTTACAGACCGCTCTTTGCTCTTCTCGATCGGGCACCCAAAATGTGCCTGATACGCGGCAGGATCCGGCAGTTCAATTGGCATGGAAACAGATGCCGGGATGATTTGGTGACGCGTCGCGCGGCGCGCCAAGTTAACTAAGAAAACAATCGCGGTCAAAGCCATCGTGGGGTGAACGGTGTCTTCGCCCAAGCAAACAAACGCGACTTTGGTGGCCTGATCACTGGCTTTCACGTCCAGCGTGAAGGGACTGACCCGCCGTTTTTATTCTGCCAATCGCTGAACGGCGACATTCATATCCGGTGAACACATTGCGGCGAAAAAGGCTGGGTCAAAATAGTCGATACCTGCCGCATCTCCCAACTTCAGGGCAAGCAACGGGTCGTCAGCTTCCCGAGTCACAGCCTCAAGCAGGCCGTGATATTCACTGAGCGAAATCCGGCTTCCCTCTCCATCAAACAGCCTTGTCGTCAGGCCCGACCGCCGCAAGACAGTCATCTCGTCACGGCCAAGCTCCGACATCAAAATACGAGCTGCTTTGCCGACATGAACACGTGGGCTTTGCGAGTGTGGCAACTAAGTTATCCTTGGGTGATCTGTGGGTTCCAGTGTCTGGGATAAGCCAACTGTTTGGCAATAGCCTTACGCGCCAACGAGCCTGCAATCGGTGCCAACCAATCGCGATCACGGTCATTCCTAAAGTCCGCAGCATCCGGAAAATGGGCTCTCTGCCGACCTCGGAGGCGGCGCGGCAACTTTTTGATATGGTGCCTCGTCAACGTCGGGTCGTCGTTGTGGGAGGGCATGGTGGATCGGAGGATCAGTCATGGAAACACCAAACCTACCAGCCATTCGCGCACTTCGCCCTGCCTGGAACAAGGGCCGCATCGTCGGTCAGAAACGGCCACTGAAACCAAAACAGGTCTGGGCAATCCGAGTTCGACTTGAATTGGCAGAAAATCACCGGGATCTCGCATTGTTCAACATGGCGATCGACAGCAAGCTGCGCGGCTGTGACCTCGTAAAGATGAAAGTCGTCGATGTGATGGCCTCTGGTCAGATCAAGGAGCGCGCCTCAGTGAAGCAAAGCAAAACACAGAAACCGGTTCGTTTTGAGATATCTGAAGGCACCCGCGCTTCGGTCGAAAAGTGGATGGAAGACGAACTTATGGTCGGGTCAGAGTACCTTTGGCCGGGTCGGTTCCACGAGCGCATGCACATATCGACTCGCCAGTACGCAAGGATCCTACGCGATTGGGTCA
Organism: uncultured Aestuariivita sp.; assembly: GCA_964402685.1. Classification (GTDB taxonomy): domain Bacteria; phylum Pseudomonadota; class Alphaproteobacteria; order Rhodobacterales; family Rhodobacteraceae; genus Aestuariivita. Next base: position 3,087 of record CAYODE010000129.1, read on the forward strand.
CGTCAATTGGACTGGAAGCAAGCGCCTTTGGCACACATTCGATGCGCCGTACAAAGGTTACTCAGATCTACAAGAAGACGGGCAACCTTCGTGCTGTTCAGCTCCTTTTAGGTCACACCAAGATGGACAGTACGGTCAGATACCTCGGCGTCGAACTTGAGGATGCTTTGGCCATTGCGGAAGCAATTGAAATCTAGTCCAGCGGGGTCGCCTTCACGGGCGGCCCAAAGCCGACCTTCGACGCAAGTTGGGGATGCCGCAGTTGCAGCCCTCTTTGCGGTCATTCGCTGCGACAGCGAGAGTTCGAGTGCTACGAACGGACAATGCGCGGACAAAACACTGCTACGCTGCGCCTGCACCAGAGTCGGCTCTTAACCAAAGAAAGCATTTTTCTGCTTAGGCTAATAGAGCACTATTTTAATAAATTTCGAACTTTTGTCCGGAAAACTTTTTCATATACATATGGTAAGCGGTAGCCTCACGCAGAGATTCAAGACTGTTTCTGGGATACAGCTGCCCGCTTTTTGGTTGGTCTTCAGTAGAAGCACCATGCCAACGAACCAATCGCTCGTGTTCTGTTTTTACGGGTCCTTCGGGGTTCAATCTGGGTTTGGACATCGTGATCTGGGACCGAGCGTACTAGAGGTTTTCCACAGAGCCTTATCGGCTGATGTATTTTCGCGGTGGCGGCATTTTGCCGGCGCTACTGATTTTGACGGTCTTGGCGGCGACCTGCTTAACTGGCACGCACAATGCAGCGCTGTTTGGGAACCTTTTGATGTTGGCGACGGCATCGTTTATCCGAACACCATGTAAGTGCCACCAATCCCGCGTCAAAAACTCAACCAACCTTGGCACAGGTTTAGGGGGGCACGACATTGTAGCACTAGACCAGGTCGCATCTCGAAAGGAGACTATCCACTTTTTGGTGATATTGTGACACTCACATTTCCAGAAACGCCGACTCCAAAGGGCGATCCCTCAAGTGAAACATCGAACGATGCTTCCGTGATGTGATAGCCGTCAGGGGTGTACTCCCCGAGTTTTTTGAAAGCTACTGTAAACAGACGCTTAGCAACATAATCGACCTTGCTTTCCGTTGCCAATTGCTCAGAGAGGTTATTGCTGGTGGCGGCTTCGACTTTTGCTGGACCATCCACGTCAACGAAGTCAGCTTCACTTAAATTCAACGTTATTTCAGCCAATTTAGAGTTCCCTTGTTAGATCGCCATACATTCGTAAGCTCGGCGCCAGAAATCGACGGGAAGGTTCGGCTGCATTTCTGATATTCGCAACAACGTCATATAGCTTCTTTGCCTCCCCTTTCTTTATCTGCGACGAGATTTCCGCTATCAACTCCGCTCCCATTTTTGAGAAAACACGATGTGCAAAACCAACAACGGGAAAATCGTTGTTCTCCGCAACCGACAAAGCAACATTTGTTTGGACGTCGAGTTGGTCACTTTGTGCAGCACCGGTACAAGTTATCAGAAACAGTGCGCTAGTATCTGGAAAAACTCTCGCTCTGAGTACATCATGCCCAATTAGGACCTTATGCTTGCCATCTGCAACATCCTTGACGAATTCAAGACCAGCACTTTTTTCCTCGTCATTATGACAGAACAGGATTACCGAACGACAATCGTTAAGCTGGTCAACTGTCTCTTTAAAGGTGTTGAGATAGTAGTACCGATCATCCTGGTCGACCGATGCTTCAAGGTAGCCCTCTACATCTAAGCTGCATAAAATTCCAACAGTTTGCGGGTCCGCTAGTACGCCCTCAACACCCCCCAACGACTGAATTTCAAACGGATGTCTGGTTACGCTCAGTTCCTCACCAAGAATGCTGGTATTGTTCCCTTCAGCTCCAACGACAACCTCTTCCCACGGAAAGAAATCTAAGTCGGCTGGGAAACACATTGACAGAACATCATTCTCGTTGGCCAGTCTCTGTAAATGCATTCTGCATTCATCCTTGAGAACGGAATTCGTGAAATTGATGCGTGCTACCTCTATAGCTTCGATATGCTCGGCATTTTCGGTTTCAAAATCTGGCGTGTCATCGCGCATGATCTTTACAATATCACGGATAGAATTCCGAAACTGTAAGCAACGCTCTTTAAGCTCCGCGATGGGAATGTCCGAGGCTGTAACCCGTATTGCGCCGCCTCCGCGATTCGTTGCTGTGAAAACGAGTAACTCGAGTGCTTCGGTACCATCCACATTCACACACTGAGCGACGCAATGCGTCGAAGTAATTTCGCTCAACTAGTGCCCTCAATTATTGCGAAGTCGATGGGCTTTGGGCCTTCAAACAAACGGACTTCAACCTTGGATAAGTTGTTTAGGTCCTCAAAGTCAACGTGCTCATCATTTATAGACACTTCCGCTACGAACCGACCAATCTCTGCACGAGGCAACCTGTACATGAAATAATGCTCTCTTTCGCTAGTATCCCCTGACGTGTCCTGTGAGACGAAGTAACCTTTTACGATAGCAGTGATCGCGTCAACCGTGTCGCCGGCTGAATATGAGTATGATAGCTCCATTTTTTTACTACCCGGCCTGAACCGTCTAGGATGCCGAACGAACGACAATGGGTTATCGGTCCGCGAAAACTGACTTGTCACCTGCTCAGAGCTTGGCGCCTCTCTCGGCAAAAAACGACCTTCACGAGACTCGCGGCGATGCAGACTGTTTTCCAGCCCTTCTATCTTGTCAACAACGCGTCTTGCTTTCTCGCACAATCGCGAGACCTCACTGTTTTTTGCCACATCTTCAATCGCATCAAGAAGCGCAATTGCCGAGTTGGAGAGTCTTCGTGACGGCAAGCCAAACTCCAAGAGAATCCAAAGTGAAGAGAGCTGAGATCGTCTTCTCCTTAGGTATCGCCCGAAGTACAACTGATCAGATTCGAGAACACTCTCTAGGATTTCTGAGATGGAGTCAGCGATAAACATCCATATCGAATCGTCGACCGTCTCCAAAGCTGAGACGACATCCAAGTAATGGTTTGCAGGGGTGTCAAATACGCAAGCCAAGAAAGCAGCCGGTGCTTCGTAAAGGCTCTCAACATAGAACCCACCTTTTTTTGTGATGGTTACATGTCGGTCGAGCTCAACTCTATCTTCCGACTCCAAGCAAGAGATCAATCTTCGAACTAGTAGTGCGTTTAGCGCTTCCCGCACATAATCTAAGGGAATTGCAAACTGCTCGCATTTCTTGACTACCGAGCGGACCGATTGAGGGTTTTCGTCCCAGTACAAGAAGCATAGAAGCACATGAAAAATAGTGTAATCCGGTGGCTGATCCTTACTCGAGAAGAAAAACGGATTACAGATCGGGATATCATCAGAATCCGAGTCAAAAACTCTATCTGGGCCAAGCATTGCATGTAAAATAGCTTGCTCCGAAACCAACTCGTCGTGATCAGACACTCGACGAACAATCTGTTCAAAAGCTGGGTGTGAAGTCGAAACCTCAGACTTTTCTGCATTAAAGCCGCTCATTAGCAGACGCTTTGCGATGTCGAGACGATCACGAGTGTTAGTACCTGCGAGACCCCTTATGACATCCTGCGTATGCGAATTGGCTACTAGGTTAAAGGCCGTGGTCATGGCTCCGAGGTCGAAGTGCTTTCTCATTTTCCGGGTTGCACAGTACCTCCTGCGTCTGTCAAGCACTGCAGTTAGACTGGGAGGCGGCAATTCGATTGCACGCCGGGGAAAGGCCCCTCTATCGAAGTACTGGCGCCCAAAAATCGACCCATAGGTTGTGGGACGCATGGCGACAACGATCGACGCACAGTTTTGCAGATGTAACAGCCTGGAAAGATCTACTAGGACACGGTTTGTTTCTAAAGGCAGCTGATCCAAATTGTCGAAACAGACTATAGTTCTTGCTTTATTCTTCGGTCGTTCATTTGAAATGTAGTCAGAAATAACCCGAGCATCTACAGTCGCGCTCGACCTAAAATGGCTCTTCTTCCTTTGGCCTCGAGCGTCATATAACAAATCAAAAATACCCTCCAAGACTTCTTGGCGAGTCATTTCAATGTTCGAGATTTCTAGACAGTTTAGAAATAGAACTTCAGCTCGCGCGATAGATTCGATCTGCAACCCGTAGTGAAGTAACATAAAGCGTTGGAAGTATGATTTCCCAACCCCTATATCGCCTATCAGATACGTCACACGATCCGGGACTTCCTTCTCTAGATCCTCAAGGAACTTGCGCTCAACGGGCCCAAGCTGTGCCAACGTGTCGTCTGTGCCGTCGCCTACATCTTCCAACTCATCTCGAAAGCTAGGCGATATTATCGGACGATCTTCAAACAAGGCGCTTTCTCGCTGCACCACGTACAGGTCAGCGATTTCGTCAAGATCGTCGTTGAAGTTTACTGCATACTTAAAAAGCCAGTCGATAGACTTTGAATTCTTTGCATAAAAACGGCTCTCTAAACTGGAATGTGGGTCTGAACTTGGTCTCCAGGTTGGTGCTCTTTTCAAACTTCGGTGCTCCTGGCCAGTGTCGATCATATCGCGCCCTTTGCTTAAAGCATACCTGCTCGCAATTCTAGATCCTCAACAACACACCGAATGAGAAAACTCTGGCTCGCAAGCCTAAAAGCGCGCATCGAAGCAAACTGGGCTACGTTAATGGCTTTACAGCAGAATGTGGTCTGCAATGCCTTGCCATCAAGCTAATCCGCGACGAACACGCTGAACGTGCCCGGTTCCTTTCGTTCTTTGTATGACAAAAGGGTAGCACGAAAGGGCTGATTTCCCAAGCGATCAGTGATCGCAAACCTCAAGATGTTGTGTACTTCGGTGGGCACACATCAACATAGCATCTCTTGGTGCAGAATAATCTTTCGCATTCGAACAGTCTTGGAATCTGGCGGTCGCTTTTGCGATGTTGCCACAGTTGGCTACCATAACTGCAGTGGTACTGATCGACGACAACGAAGCTTGAGAATAGTGCGCGAAGGACATGTGATTTTTAGATGTCAGATGTCGCGCTCTTTGATCATCTCCCAACACGCTTGCTGCTTCGCGGCAAATCGCTTTGCTTCCTCGCGCAGCCACGCCACAACTTCAGCCGCTAGCCCTGTTGACCGCCCCTTTTAACGACGAGATGACAATCTCGTCTATCAAGAATTGGGCCAGGGGTCCGCACCAGTGACCCAGCAGCCAGTTACCCCTCCGTACTTACTGAGGTGCCCAAACCTCGAAGTGGCCTGCAGCCCGCTTAGCGTACATTGGTCGCTGAAGCATTTGTCGCTCGTTGCCTAACCCGAACCGCAAGATACAACGTCGGCGTTTTTCTGCTAGTCAAGAGGCGAAAGGCTCTGATGAGCAAACCTGCTAAAGGATTAGTTTGAGCAGATCTGCGAACTGTCGAAGTCTGTAAAGCTTAACACGCTGGATCGGTTCTCTGACGAGAGCATTTCCTGCCCTTCAAGTTGAACATCAAAGCGCACATTGGAAATCGGATATCCGTCCGCGAGATGCGGCACCGGCAGAGCGCGAGCGTCAATGAGCGCAATGGAAGCATCGTCAGGCAATGTGCTCAGCCTCAACTCCGATCCATACACATCCGCGCCACCCTGTCGAAGGCATTGGCGGAAGAACCGGGCGCGGCTTTCAGAATCATCTAGCAAAGCATAGATCTCATCGATCAACTCACACACCGCCTCACCGCCCGGCAACTCCGTTAGCAAAATGGAGGCAACGTAGACCTGGATGTCTGCGTTTGGACGAAGCTGCTCAAGCGAAAACCGGTGCTGCCGGGAAGACTTCTGGGTCGTCTTCACTTCCAGCGCAAAGCGCTCGGCCATGAAGTCGTACCGGGCACGGGCGGACGATGACCACGCGCGTGCTGCGGCGTTCACATCTCGTGCGGTGCGGATGATATGCAACTCACCCCAGAGCCCAACCACGTCTTTCAGATCGTCGCTCAGCCGCGTGAAGAGGTCCGCAATCGAAAGGATTTGGTCGCGTACCGCCGCTGCTGAGTGATCCGCGCCGGGCGTCAAGAACGCTTCTTCCAAAAGGCGGAGGAAGACGCGGATGATGTCGGGATCGTCATTGGAAAGGGAAACCAGCGTGTAGGTGCCGGAAAGAGCGCTGCCATCCTGAAGCTGGATATCGCAGGGGCACGCGAAACGAACCTCAACGGCCTTCAGCTTCAGATCAGGCTGGCCATCATCCTCGGCCAACTCGAAGAGCAAATAGGGCTGCCCTTGCGCATCCAGTGAAAGCCAGAGCCCTTCGGCCCCTTCGATCTTGCTCCCGAAGAGATGCTGGCAGGCATCTGGGAACCGTCGGGCAAGTTCCTGATAGGCCTCAAACTGCATCGTCCTCTCGTTCTACCCAAACACGCTCCGCCAGTTGCTCGGGGATGTGCACGGCGAGTACGGGCAAGTCTTCCAGAAGCACGCGGGTCTTGGCGGCATTTTCTAGGTGGTAGCGATGGATCTGGAAGGTGATCGTGTCATCGGCCCGGATTTGGCGCGCGCCGGGATAGTTGGTGCGCGCGTTGCTACCCTGAAAGAGGTTTCTGATCTTGGGCGGGTCTTTGGTATCGAGACTGCGGCGCGCTTCCACGCCCGACCATGGGCCGGAGAAGGCAAAGACGCTGCACCGCATGTCTGGGTCTTCGCTGGCCAGCTTTTCAAGGCCGACCATGATGGCCGAGTGCTGCAAGCTGTCGCCGGGGTTCTTGTAGCGGATTTGCCCGATGAAGGGGATTATCTCGCTGAGCGGAATGTCGTCGCTGAACGCCGGAATGGTCTGCTGCTGGTTCCAGCCGTCCTGCTTGTATTCCCAGAAGTCGAACGCGCCGAGAAGCTGATTTACCGCTTCGCGGTTATCGGCAACGAAGCCGGTATCCTCATAGGGGTAGTCGGGGTAAATCCACCCCTCCCGCCCGCGAGACTGGTACATGTCCAGCAAGATGACAGAGCGCCGTGTCGGCTGAAGCCTCTGGCTGAGGAACCAGGTGCGCCGCCAGTCCTTCAGGCCGCCCCCATCTTTGATGTGCTTGGAAATTGATGAGCGGACCGATTCCTCATGGGACACATAGTCTTGGAACGCTTCGATGTTTTCTGTCGTGAGATAGATGCGGCAGAGGCCAA
>CAYODE010000130.1:0-10194 GCA_964402685.1 uncultured Aestuariivita sp.
ATGTCAGCGAAGAGCTAAGCGGGCTTTATCTGGTCGGCGCGGGCACCCATCCGGGTGCCGGCTTGCCCGGCGTGGTGTCCAGTGCCGAGGTGCTGGCTCAACTTGTTCCTGATCCTGCGACGGTAAAGGTAAGCGCATGATCGATCCAAAAGACATGGAAGCTTGCCGCGAAGCGATCCGTCACGGGTCATTGTCGTTTTATGCGGCGTCCAAGTTGTTGCCGGCCTCGGTTAGGGATCCGGCAATGGCGCTCTATGCCTTTTGCCGACTGGCCGATGATGCAGTTGATCTGCAGGATGCCAAAGCCGATGCCGTGCTACGTTTGCGCGACCGGCTGGATTTGGTCTATGCAGGTACGCCGCGCAATGCTCCGGCGGACCGAGCGTTTGCGTCGGTGGTAGAGACGTATGAGATGCCTCGCGCCCTTCCTGATGCCCTGCTGGAAGGTTTGGCATGGGATGCAGATTGGCGCCGTTATCAAACCTTGTCCGATCTCAACGCGTATTGCGCGCGGGTCGCGTCCGCAGTCGGCGTAATGATGGCCGTTCTGATGCGCGTACGTGATCGCAACGCTCTGGCACGCGCGTGCGACTTGGGTGTTGCCATGCAGCTTACCAACATTGCGCGCGACATCGCCGAGGATGCAGTTGAAGGCCGGCTGTATCTGCCGCTCGACTGGTTCGAGTCCGCCGGAGTGGATCCCGAGTATTTCCTCGCGAACCCCGGACCGTCCCAGTCCATCCGAACCATGGCCAAGCGTTTAGTGATGGAGGCCAACCGTCTCTACTACCGCTCAGAGCCAGGGATTGCTGCACTGCCATTGTCGTCTCGGCCGGGCATTTACGCTGCGCGGTTCATCTATGCTGGGATTGGTGGCCAGTTGGCCGCCATGAACTACGACAGCTTTGCAGGGCGGGCGCATACAAGCAAAGCGCAGAAGATTGGCTGGCTGGGGCTGTCGCTTATGCGAACGGGTATCAGTTTGGTCATGCCTCAATCAGCGGTGGTCTACGCCTCGCCTGTTCCCGAAGTCGCTTTTCTTGTCGATGCCGCAGCCACAACGCCGATCCGTCAATCTGCACGCAGTGAGGCCCTGCTTGACGTATTGGCCTCGTTAGAAGCGCGTCGTCGCGCGGAGCGTGACAGCTTGATCGGACGTTCTGCCAGACTAGGCTAAGCCTCATGTTCTGGCTGACCTTTAGTATCTTCTTCGCCGCCTGTCTGGGCGCAGGTGTCACCGGTGGATTGTTTCCACCCGGTCCATGGTATCGCAAACTGACCAAACCGAGTTGGACGCCACCAGACTGGGTGTTTCCGGTGACTTGGATGGTGCTTTACGTTTGCATGGCCGCCGCCGCAGCGCGGGCGGCCAGTCTGCCAGACAATGGGATCGCTCTGGCATTTTGGGCAATGCAGATCGCATTCAACGGTTTGTGGACGCCGGTCTTTTTTGGCCTTCGTAAGATCCGGCTTGGCATGGCAGTTGTCGGAGTGCTTTGGCTGAGTGTGGCGTCTGCGATGATTGCCTTATGGCAAGTTGACCTGATCGCAGGGCTATTGTTTGTCCCCTACCTGATTTGGGTCACTATTGCTGCAACGTTAAACGCAGCCGTTTGGCGCCTGAATCCTGAAGAGGCCCGAAATCCATCGTTTGAATAAGCGTAAAAACGCAGTCAGTTTCCTAATCGGGAAAGATCCATCCACGGCGACGAGGCACGCGAACGGCGAGCATGGGTTTCAAAAACGGGCTACGGAAACGCCGAAGATCCAACGCTTCATGCACACCGACGGTTTCAACGCCGTCCAGCTGCGTCTTTACTGCCGAGCGAGAGTAAAACGGCGCATCCAACATGTTTTTGACCTGATGCGGTTGGTATCCGGCATCGGCACGGGTCTCTCGTGAAACTGCCCACAAAGATCTTTTCATGCGTGCTTTCGGCGGTAACTCGACACTTCGCGCGTTGCCGTCACTGTCAAACGCAAACCCTGCGGCAAGGGTCGAGCCGTCCATCCGTTCGGCATCATAAAAACACGTCGCGCCGTCTGGCGTCGGGTACCGGCCCCAGGTCCAGTACGTGAAATCCTGCTCCAAAGCCCGCGTACCAAAATTGGCATCAAAATACCCATGCCCGGACCAGCGCCATCCCGGACGATCGATGTCGACTTCGATATCAGCGACAGGTGCAAAGGGGCGCCAAACGTGCGTTTCATTGGCGTCTAGTGCCAGTTGCACATCGGTTATCGCTGATGGGATCACCCGGATCTGACCGCGAATACGATTGATCAATGGTGGCGACGAAACTTCATCGATATCGATGATCAGTTTGTCGTCCTCCCACCGCATCATTGACGGGCCAACCTCGAGCCGCGAGGCAGTTTGGCGCAAAGCCGCCGTGCCGCGATCCGTCATAGTGAACCGTCCGCCCGGGCCATAGGTCGCGACGTTAATGCAAACATGGTTTTGCGGAACCTTGCGACCGGACCACCGATACCACGGCGAAAAAACCGATCCGATAAAGCCAATCACGGAAACCGCGCGTTTTCCATCGTCGCTTATGCCGTCGACATACCACCAGGCATAGCCGTTTGAGCAAACGTCGATGTTAAAGTTAGGTCGCTCAAGATCGCCTCGGCCGCATGCTGGGCCGAGAGTGTTGCCATCGGAACGCCCGCCCCGGGATGTGCGCCGCCGCCTGCCAGGTAAAGTCCGGGTATCCCACTGCGCGCCGTGGGACGGTGAAAGGCCGCCATCATGCCGTGCGGGCTTTGGCCGTAGATCGCGCCCTCCGTCTCGGGAAACAGGCGATTGAAGATCCGCGGTGTCGTGATTGTCTCGCAACTCGGTGTCGGCGTGAAAGTCAGATTGAAGCTCTGCATCTTCTGAATGATCGTCTCGTGCCATTGGTGCAGGTCCTTGTCTGTGTCCGGTGTGGCTGTGGCCGGGGCGTTTGTGATGATCTCAAACCGTTCGAGCGGCGGCGGCACGTGGCCTTGGCCACGATCCTCTGCGCAGATGTACAGCGACGGCGCGCGCGGGACGCGACCGGCTTGAAGATCCGAAAACTCTTGCTCGGGATCTTGATCAAAAAGAACGTTGTGGTGTGCGAGGTCGCGCCCGGTGGCTGTCGCGGCAAAGCTGTAAACGCGCGCCGAGTATGAGCGTGGACTGCGCAAAGTCTGGGGTGCAGTTTTGCGGCACGCATCCCCCAGAGCTCCTGTCGCCAGGGCACGTGGGTCTCCGTTAAACACGACAGCATCTGCAGCAATGCGCGCACCCGTATCGAGGTAGACGGCACGCGCGTGACCGCCGCGCACTTCGATGCGTTCAACGTGAGAGTTCAACTGAATGTCCACACCCAGTGCCGTGGCGAGTTCAGCCATTGCGCCGGCGAGTTTGTGCATGCCGCCTTTGACCACCCAGACGCCCGTCGCTTCGGCATGCCATATCAGGGCCAAAACTGCCGGTGATCTGTAGGGCGATCCACCGACGTAAGTCGAGTAACGTCCAAACAATTGAGCGAGGCGGGGGTCGCTGAACTGGCGCCGCAGCATGCTCGCCAATGTCGACAGAGGGGCCATCGGGCCGATCACGTGTGGATTCGCCAGAACATGTTTGGTTAAAGCGCCCAGTTTGGGTTCAGCGGCGCGCATCATGGGGGCATCGAATGCGTTGAACAAAGACCGGGTGCGATCACAAAACGCGCGAAACTCTGCCTCGGACTTTGTTCCGGAGAAGGCGCGTACAGCCGCGGCGCTTTGCTCGGGATTTGCGTAAAGGTCCAATTCTGACCCATCAGGCCAGACATGCCGTGCCAATATCGACTGCGGTATGAGCGTTACGTGATCATCCAGACGTGCTCCTGCAGCTTGGAATAGATCATCGAAGATGTGCCGCATTGTTAAGACCGTTGGCCCCGCATCCACGGGCCCAGCAGCGCTGGGCAGGGTCCGGATTTTTCCACCCGTGTGATTGAGGCGATCTAGAACCGTCACAGCCATCCCTGCAGCGGCTAACCGTATCGCAGTTGCCAGTCCGCCCACGCCTGCACCGATCACAACCGCTCTCATGGGCGCTTGGGTCGGCTTTGCAAACTGGGTTGGGGAAAAGGTCACGTCAAATCTCACTGGTTGCTGCTTATTGTTGACTCGTTACAGCCATGTGTCCAGTATAGTTTACACTTACTTGTCGCATAGCGATGACATTCTCGCCGAAAAGGAAGCCTGGATGCCCTTAAAGACACGGATCGAAGCCGCGATATCGCAGGCTGTTCTCTCTGGGCAGGGTCGCTTTGCCCCTCAGAAGCTGGCACAATCCCTGGAATATGCGACGACTCCAGGCGGGGCACGCATTCGGCCTACGATATGCATGTCAGTTGCTTTGGCATGCGGAGACGACCGGCCACTCTTGAGCGATGCGGCAGCTGCTTCTTTGGAACTCATCCATTGTGCCAGCCTGGTCCATGATGACCTGCCGTGTTTTGACGATGCGGATATGCGGCGCGGAAAGCCGTCGGTGCACAAAGCCTTTTCAGAGCCGCTTGCCGTATTGGCAGGTGACAGCCTGATCATCAAAGCATTTGAGACGCTGGCACGTGCCTCGGATGAGGCGCCTGATCGCGTAGCCCAACTCCTTCTTATTCTGACAAAGCGCTCCGGGATGCCATTTGGCATTTGCGCGGGGCAAGGTTGGGAAAGCGAAGACAAGATTGATCTGTCTGCGTACCATCAGGCCAAGACGGGCGCTCTGTTCATTGCCGCGACACAAATGGGTGCCGTAGCCGCGGGTCAGGAGGCGGAGCCGTGGTTTGAGTTGGGGGACCGGATTGGAGAGGCCTTCCAAGTCGCCGATGATCTTCGCGACGCGCTTTATGATGAAGAAACGCTTGGCAAACCTGCCGGACAGGATGATTTGCACGGTCGGCCAAACGCGGTTGCCGAGCTGGGCGTGCAAGGTGCCGTGTCGCGGCTAAAAGACATTCTGGCAGGTGCCATTTCGTCTATTCCTTCTTGCCCCGGTGAAGCACAACTAGCGCAGATGGTGCGTGCATATGCGGAACGATTGACCCCGGTCATGCCAGCACGGCAAACGCATTGACATGGTGAGTGAAACGGCAGGCTGGCGCGGGAGTTGGATTAACCGCCTTGTTGCAAAACCCGGTTTTCAGCGCTGGGCCAGTGAGTTTCCGCTTACCCGAGGCCGCGCCCGTCGCGATGGCGCGGCGCTATTCGACGTCGTACAAGGTTTCGTCAAAAGCCAAGTATTAATGGCGATGGTCGAGTTGGACCTCTTCCGCCGGCTGCGCGCAGGGCCCATGACGGCCGATGATTTGGGTCACGCATTGGATATCCCCGCCGACCGGATGCAGGTGCTGCTGCAGGCGGGCGCGGCGCTCGGATTGCTTAAGCGCAAGCGCGGTACACGTTTTGGTCTGGCGCGCCAGGGTGCAGCACTAATGGGGGTGCCCGGGCTCGAGGCCATGATCCGGCATCACCGTGCGTTCTATCGCGATCTAGAAGATCCAGTCGCGCTTTTGCGGGGACCTGTACGGACCGAACTGTCAGAGTTCTGGCCGTATGTTTTCGGCGCACGCGGAGACGTCGCACCGGATATCGCGCGGACCTATTCCGATCTGATGGCGCAAAGCCAATTGTTGGTTGCACAAGACACATTGCGCACCGCCAGCTTGAAAGGGGTCAGCCGATTGCTGGATGTCGGCGGCGGCACTGGCGCGTTTTTGGAGGCGGTTGGTGAGGCCTATCCAAACCTGCAAATGACCCTCTTTGATCTGCCGCCAGTCGTCCCCGACGCGAAAGACAGATTCGCCAGGGCAGGCATGGCGGACCGTGTGCGAATCGAATCCGGATCTTTCCGGGAAGACCCTTTGCCAGAGGGGGCCGACGCGATTTCGCTGATCCGCGTTCTTTATGATCACGCGGACGGGACCGTGCAGGCGCTTTTGGAAAAAGTCTATGACGCGCTGCCTGCAGGAGGGCGGTTATTAGTTTCTGAGCCGATGGGCGGTGGCGTCCGCCCCGAAACGTCGGGAGACGTCTATTTCGCCCTCTATACTATGGCGATGAAGACCGGGCGTGCCCGCTCCGCCGAGGAAATCTCCGAGCTGTGCCGGTCTGTCGGTTTCGGAAATATTCAAAGTCCAGTTCCCAAGCGTGCCTACGTGACCCGTGTTCTGACTGCAGTGAAGCCAGGCTGACATTTGCAGCTTCAATCTGTCTAATTTAATTGACACATCAAACTGTCAGGTTAAACTGACACTGCGACAATTTGTGATCCCTGAGTCTTAGCCATTGGGATCGCTGCGCACGGCACGAAAGACGGGAGGCCGATATGCAGACAGACGCGGTGCTCTTGAAGGGCCCCAAAGAGCTTGAGGTTGAAACCCTCAAACTGGTCGACCCTACCGACAATGATCTGGTCATCGATATCTCACATTCCGGAATCTCCACCGGGACTGAAAAACTCTTTTGGTCTGGGCAGATGCCTCCCTTTCCTGGAATGGGATACCCGCTTGTGCCCGGATACGAAGCTGCTGGTGAAGTCGTCGAAGCAGGCCCTCTGACAGGGTACAAACCTGGCGACCGCGTGTTTGTGCCGGGCGCCAATTGTTATGACGGTGCCTTTGGTCTTTTCGGCGGAGCCGCTTCCCGCGTTGTCAGTGATGCTGCGCGCGTGACGCGAATCGACAAGATGCTAGGTGCTGAAGGAGCACTTCTTGCTTTGGCGGCGACAGCTCGTCACGCCATGGCCGGAATGGACAAAGCGGTTCCGGACCTCATCGTAGGTCACGGTGTGCTTGGTCGCCTTTTGGCGCGGCTCACGATTGCTGCTGGCGCACCGGCGCCCACGGTCTGGGAAATTGATCCTGATCGGCAGTCGGGTGCGACAGGATACGAAGTGCTCGCGCCCGAAGACGATCCGCGGCGGGACTACCGCGCCATATACGATGCTTCTGGGAACGGTGCGCTGCTGAATGATTTGGTAGGTCGTATTCAAAAAGGTGGTGAGATCGTCCTTGCCGGCTTTTACACCGAAGCGCTCAGCTTCGCGTTCCCACCCGCCTTCATGAAAGAAGCCCGTTTCCGCGTCGCGGCAGAGTGGGAGCGTGATGATCTCAATGCGACTCGCGCGCTGGTCGAATGCGGCGCACTCAGCCTCGATGATTTGATTACGCACCAGGCGTCCTCGCCAGACGCTCCTGCTGCTTACGCCCAGGCCTTCGAAGATCCGGCCTGCCTGAAAATGATTCTGAATTGGGAAGCCAGCACATGAAAGATGACGTACCCAACCTCAAGGACTACGACGCCCGTTTGAAGGATGAGGCGACGGAGCCGACGCTGGAGGTCCCTCAGGGGGAACCAACCAAGCACACGCAGATCATCGCGATCTATGGCAAGGGTGGCATCGGGAAATCGTTCACCTTGGCAAACCTCAGCCACATGATGGCTGAGCAGGGCAAGCGTGTCTTGCTGATCGGGTGTGATCCGAAATCTGACACGACCAGCCTGCTCTTTGGGGGTAAGGCGTGTCCGACAATCATCGAAACCTCGACCAAGAAGAAACTGGCTGGCGAAGAAGTCAAAATCGGCGACGTGTGCTTCAAGCGCGGCGGAGTCTACGCGATGGAACTGGGCGGACCAGAAGTGGGCCGCGGATGTGGCGGGCGTGGCATCATTCACGGGTTCGAATTGTTGGAAAAGTTGGGGTTCCACGATTGGGATTTTGACTATGTGCTGCTCGATTTCCTGGGCGACGTGGTCTGTGGCGGGTTCGGTCTGCCCATTGCCCGTGACATGGCACAGAAAGTGATCCTGGTCGGATCGAACGACCTTCAGTCACTTTACGTGGCGAATAACGTGTGTTCCGCCGTGGAGTATTTCCGCAAGTTGGGTGGCAATGTTGGCGTCGCTGGTTTGGTCATCAACAAAGATGATGGCACAGGTGAAGCGCAGGCCTTTGCGAAAGCGGTGGATATTCCTGTTCTGGCGTCGATCCCGCAAGATGACGACCTGCGTAAGAAATCTGCCAATTACCAAATCGTCGGTACTGCCGAGAGCCAGTGGGGCGACCTGTTCGCAGCATTGGGAGAGAACGTGGCCGATGCGCCGCCAATGCGCCCTGTCGCCCTCAGCCAGGATGAACTTTTGGAACTCTTTGATGGATCCGACACCGGCGCAGGTGTCGTCCTGGAGCCCGCAACGGACGAGGACATGCGCGGCAAGAATGCGGCGCCGAAGAAGTCCCTTGAAGTGATCTACGACGAGGCGTGATCTGATGACGGAAGAAATCAGATATGACACCGCCGACGAGGCCGACGTAATCGAGGGCGCTGAGCGGGTCGAAACCACAGATGCGCCAGCGGGCGTTGATGGTCTTGGATGTCACTCAGGGGCCGAGATGAAGAAGGCAGCCGAGCTGTCCGGCAATGCCGAGGTTCTTGAGCAATATGCCAAGGACTATCCTCAAGGCCCTCATGACAAGCCGCAATCCATGTGTCCGGCTTTCGGGTCCATGCGCGTAGGCATGCGGATGCGTCGCGTGGCGACCGTCCTCAGTGGATCGGCTTGCTGCGTTTATGGTTTGACGTTCGTCACGCATTTCTATGGGGCACGCCGTTCGGTCGGTTATGTGCCCTTCAACTCCGAAACCCTGGTGACGGGGAAACTATTTGAAGACATCCGTGATGCGGTGCACGAAATGGCCGATCCAGATCGCTTTGATGCGGTTGTGGTGACGAACCTCTGCGTGCCCACCGCGTCCGGTGTTCCGCTGCGGCTTTTGCCCAGCGAGATTAATGGTGTCCGGATCGTCGGTATCGACGTGCCGGGCTTTGGAATACCCACCCACGCCGAAGCCAAGGATGTTCTGGCTGGGGCGATGCTGAACTATGCCCGTGCCGAAGTTGAGGCGGGGCCGGTGGCAGCCCCCGTGGGTGGGAAATCAGACAGACCCACAGTGTCCTTGCTTGGCGAAATGTTCCCCGCCGACCCGATGATTATCGGACAAATGCTGGCACCTCTGGGTCTGGCGGCCGGGCCGGTCGTTCCTTGTCGTGAGTGGCGTGAGCTATATGCAGCGCTTGATTGCGGCGCGGTTGCGGCGATCCACCCCTTCTACACCGCAGCCATTCGCGAATTCGAAGCCGCAGGACGCCCCATCCTAGGCTCGGCACCGGTAGGACATGACGGCACGGCCGCATGGCTTGCAGGTATTGGCGATGCGTTCGGCCTGGCCGCCCACAAAGTTGCAGAAGCACAAAACGCGTTTCTGCCAGCAATCAAAGGTGCTCTGTCGGCGATGCCAATCAATGGCACAATCACGTTGTCCGGTTACGAGGGCAGCGAACTGCTTGTCGCGCGCCTGTTGATCGAAAGCGGAGCTAAAGTGCCCTACGTCGGCACCGCTTGCCCGAAAACACCGTGGTCTGCTGCAGACACCGAATGGTTGGAAGCCAAAGGTGTTCAGGTCAAGTTCCGCGCGTCGCTGGAAGACGATTGTGCAGCGATGGAGGCCATCAAACCGGACCTCGCTATTGGTACGACACCGGTGGTTCAAAAAGCCAAAGAGCTCGGCATCCCGGGCTTGTATTTCACCAATCTGATTTCGGCGCGCCCCCTGATGGGCCCGGCAGGCGCCGGCTCCCTTGCCCAAGTCGTGAATGCAGCGATTTCCAACAAGGGCCGCATGGACAAGATGAAAGCGTTCTTCGAAGGGGTCGGCGAAGGCGACACAGCTGGAGTTTGGGAAGGCGATCCCAACCTGCGTCCCGATTTCCGCGCACAGCATCAAAAGAAACTCGATAAATTGGCGCGAGCCGCCAAGGCGCAGGAGATGATCTGATGCTTTCGTCACAGACATATCTTGCCAAGGATCTGGATCTTAGGATCCAGGTCGTCCTGAAAGGCCCGGTCTTTGTGCGCTTTGGCGTTTGCAAGGTCTGCACACTCCCCAGCAGAGGGGAGGCCGCACAATGTTGATCCAAGATCATGATCGCGCGGGCGGGTATTGGGGGGCGGTTTACGCCTTTTGTGCCGTCAAGGGTCTGCAAGTCGTTATTGACGGACCGGTAGGTTGCGAAAATCTACCAGTTACCAGCGTGCTCCATTACACGGACGCGCTCCCCCCGCATGAGCTTCCGATCGTAGTCACAGGACTAGGAGAAGAAGAGCTGGGTCGGG
>CAYODE010000131.1:0-10067 GCA_964402685.1 uncultured Aestuariivita sp.
GCTCAGAGCCGCCCCAGGCGTGTCGCCCTGGCGACAGGACCGGCAGGGATACGGCCTTTGTATACTAAGGTAGTCTTTGCCTCTCTCTAAGCGGCGCGATAGACCGATCACAAAGAGGGAAGGACCGCGATATGGCTGCATTACTTGATACCGTTGACCCGGATGGGCTGGAAGAATTCTCGGTCGTCTTCACCGACCGGTCGCTCAACCACATGTCCGCCGCGTTTCAAACTGTCATGACCGACATCTCGGACATGTTGAAAGAGGTCTACAACGCGGATGGCGTCGCGGTGATCCCCGGCGGCGGCACCTATGCGATGGAGGCCGTGGCTCGTCAATTTGCACGGGGTGCCAATGTGCTGGTCGTGCGCAACGGGTGGTTCTCCTACCGTTGGAGCCAGATCTTTGAAACCGGTGATTTGACCGCGTCTACAACAGTGCTCAAAGCCCGCCGGTCGGGCAATGAAAGCCAAACACCGTTTGCGCCGGCGCCAATTGATGATGTCGTAGCCAGCATCCACGAAGAAAAGCCAGATATCGTCTTCGCGCCTCATGTAGAGACAAGCGCGGGTGTCATTCTGCCAGACGCTTACATTTCATCGATGGCTGCGGCAGCCCATGAGGTTGGCGCGCTTATGGTTTTGGATTGTATCGCCTCTGGTTGTGCTTGGGTCGATATGAAAGCGACGGGCGTGGATGTTTTGATCTCGGCCCCGCAAAAAGGGTGGAGTGCTCAACCCTGTGCCGGGCTTGTCATGCTTTCAGATCGCGCCGAGGTGCGGTTGGCCGAGACCACATCGGATAGTTTCGCAATCGATCTGAAGAAATGGCGCGACATCATGAAAACCTATGAGGGCGGCGGCCACGCCTACCATGCGACTATGCCTACGGATGCGCTGCGCGCATTCCGGGACACGATGATCGAAACGCGGGAGTTCGGCTTCGCAAGGCTAAAGGATGCCCAATGGGCGTTGGGCAATGCCGTGCGCGCCATGATGGCTGAAAAAGGAATTACTTCTGTCGCTGCTGACGGTTTTGGTGCACCGGGAGTTGTCGTTTGTTACACCAAAGACCCTGACATCCAGTCCGGCAAGAAGTTCGCTGCTGAGGGAATGCAGATCGCCGCGGGAGTGCCGCTGCAATGCGATGAGCCGGACGATTACCGCAGTTTCCGGATTGGTCTGTTTGGACTCGACAAGCTCTATGACGTCGACGGCACAGTGGCGCGGTTGCGCCGCGTCGTGGATCAGGTTCTGTAATTTTCTCTTTGGAGAGAATGGTTTAACGCACCCCCAAGCCCATCTGCATCAGCGTGCGCCGCACGGGGGCCAAGGCATAAAGCGCATCCAGACCCTTTGCGCGCGCGTCCCTAAGGGGTTGTGCGTTTACCATTGACGCGCGGTTCAACAGGTCGATCCCTTCGACGCGTAGCCGAATGTCGGCATGCCGGGCGCGGTGATAGGCATCGAGCATTTGCGCATCACCCAATCCATCGGGGCGCGCTTCGGCCAACTCCAACAAGCAGCGCAAATCAGCGAGCGACATGTTGAGGCCCTGCGCGCCGATCGGTGGAACAACATGAGCGGCCTCTGCCATCAGCGCCAGACGTTCCCCAGAAAGCCGTTCAGCTTCCTGGCTGATGATGGGCCATACGGTGCGGCGCGAGGCCAACGTCAGCGGGCCAAAAAGGTGGCAAGACCGTTCGGACATGGCCGTCTCAAAACTGGCCGTGTCCATTTCTAGAAGCTTGGCAATGTTCGGACCTTCCTCCATCCATACGATGGCCGATGACGGGTGATCGTCATAATCGGGCAATGGAACCAAGGTGAATGGCCCTCCCGTCCGATGGATCTCGGTCGAGACATTTTCATGCGGAATTGGGTGGGTAACAGTAAAAGCCAGAGCCTTCTGACCATATCGGCGTGTCTTCACGCTGATCCCGGCCGCCTCGCGCATTGGGGATCCGCGACCATCACAAGCCACGACCAAACGGGTCCGAATGCGGCTTCCGTCACTTAGGCCCACGCGTGCTTCTGCCTGGCGGGTGAAGAGACTGCGTGTGGCAGTACCCGGGCGAAATTCGACGGTCTCGAGTTCTTCAAGCCGCGCCACCAATTCCCGCCGTAAAAGCCAATTGGGCAGGTTCCAACCAAAGGGCTGGTCTGAAATATCGGTGGCGTTGAACTCGCGCACGACCCGCGGTTCTGCAACCTCACCTCCCGCGTCGACGATCCGCATGACCTGAAGTGGCGCAGCGTGTGGGGCGTAGCGGTCCCAAATGCCAGCACGCTCAAGCAAATCACGGGCAGGCTGCAGGATGGCGGTTGTTCGCAGATCCGAGCCATCGGCGTCCCGTTCGGTCACCGGTGGGGTGGGATCCACACAGATCACACGAAAGCCTGCAGCCCCAAAACAGGCCGCGGCTGTCAGTCCGGCGATACCACCGCCGGAAATCAGGATGTCGCAATCAAACTGCATCATTCGTACTCCCTGCCACGAAACGTAGGGTGACGAATAGCCAAGGACCAAGCGACATCCTGACGCCTAAGGATCAGCCCCAGGCGTAGACCACCAACAGAAGGAAGCAGACGGGGACAAGCGCCAAGGCTGGCAGATATAGACCTGGCAAACCAAAGACGACGGCTGCTGACATCCATGCGCTGAAGAAAGCGACAAGCGCGTACCAGATGTTGTCCTTGTCGCCGAACATCAGATCGCGTGCGACCCATCCGATTACTGGAACTGCGAGAAGAAGTTTCAGCCAAAATGGCCGTGGAGCGGGAATGTCTGCGATGCTCATGATTGGTCTCCTGTTCTGCGTTGCAGCGGAGATAGGGGGCCAAATCTCGAAAAGGAGAGCCAATCTGTCGCAGATCTGACAATTTAGGTCAGGATTTTCAGGAACGACGTGAGGTCATCCGTATGATGATGTATGTGATCTGCGTCCACGGGGGCCTCGGCCACATGAACTGTGCGCATACCCATCGCATGCGGGGCCGCCAAATTCCGTGGTTCATCTTCGAACATGGCGGCTTTCTCGGGCACGATTCCGTCCTTGCCAAAAACTTCTTCAAAGGCGGCGCGCTCAGGTTTCGGTCGAAACCCCGCGTGTTCCACGCCATAGACGGCATCGAAAAGTCCACCTAGACCGCGCGCCTCCAGCACGCGTTCTGCATAGGGCGCTGTACCGTTGGTATAGACGATGCGACGCCCTGGAAGGTCGGCGATATGGCGTGCGAGATCAGCGTCGTGTTCCAGGTGATCGAGCGAGATATCGTGCACGTCGGTCAGATAGGGTCCCGGGTCGATCTGGTGTTCGCGCATGAGCCCGGCCAGCGTGGTGCCATAGAGTTGCCAATAGTGGCGGCGCAGGCGATCAGCCTCGGGACGGTCCACATGCAGCGCGTCCATCACAAATTGAGTCATCTTGACCTCTATCTGATCGAAGAGCCGTGCTTGGGGTGGGTATAGGGTGTTGTCGAGGTCGAACACCCATTGCGAAACATGTGAGAAAGCGTCTTTTACCATGCCGTACGTCCTAGGGCGGCAGTGCCCGTGTTTCAACGGCAGGCTTGATTGATTGTTGTGCGGAACGCTAGACAGGTGCATCCAGGGAAATAGATCTAAGACCATGACACAAAGACAAGCGACGCAAACAGACGCCTATAGCCTGATCCTCGAAGCAATTGACGTCGGCGATTACAAACCTGGTGACAGGCTTGTTGAAAGCGATCTGGCAGACAAATTCGGGATGTCGCGCACACCGATCCGGGAGGCGCTTCAGAGGTTAGAGACGCAGTCGCTGTTGGAGCGCGATGGGCGGTCACTGATCGTCGCGTCACTGGACCACAACCAGATGTCAGAGCTCTACATCGTTCGCCGCGAGTTGGAAGGGTTGGCCGCGCGTCTGGCCGCGCGTCACGCGACGCCAGAAGAGGTGCGCCTGTTGCGCGCCATGGTCACTGCTGATGATGCGTTAGTTAATGATCCCGCCGCGTTATCGCGCGCAAATCGGCGGTTTCACAAACAGATTCACCTAGCCTCACATAACAGGTATCTGGTGCAACAGCTTGATCTGGTACATCGCACTATGGCGCTGATGGCCACAACATCTCTGGCGGCGCAAGGCCGTGGTGAAATTGCGCAAAGCGAACATGACGGTATTGTCCGAGCGATCGAAGCGCGCGACGAAGATGCCGCATGCAAGGCACTGAGCGATCATATCTCGATCGCGTTTATGACCCGCCTCCAGCAGGATGCGGACCGCAGAGAGGCACAGGGTTAACCCCCTGATCCAGCCTCGGGTGTGGAATACCCGTGCTGGGTTTTGTCCCAATAGAACGGCCGATACAAAAGCTCGAAAAGGGCCTTATAACCCGCTATCGTACCCAGAGGGAAATAGACTGGTAGGGTGAATGCCCATGGGATCAGGAACCTATGAACGTTTCGCGATGCCGCGCAAAGTGCGACGCTGAGATTTACCAGTTCTGTCACCAAAAACATGCTGACCATGGTTACCAGCAGATCATTGTTGAGAACTGATTGCACCGGGTGGGGCATCGCAAGCCGATAGGCCCAGAACGTCCAAAGTATTGGGGCAAATAGAAACTGAGATAGTGTGCCGGCAAAAAACGCCTGAAATCCCAAAAAGCGCTTCCAGCCGAGATCGCGAAGCAAGGCGCGTGGATTGCGCATGTGCACTGCGTAGGTGACCATGAACCCTTTTAGCCACCGCGAGCGTTGCTTCACCCAGCGCCACGGGCGGCAATTGGCTTCTTCATACGTCGCAGTCGCAATCGTCTCGGTGCGATAGCCCATCCGGGCGATACGGACACCAAGATCAGCGTCTTCGGTCACGTTGTGCGCATCCCAGCCACCCATCTCATGGATCTTGTCGCGCTTGAGAAAGAGCGTCGTTCCCCCAAGCGGTATCATGAGGCCCAGTCGGGAAAACCCCGGCAAAATCACGCGAAACCAACCGGCATATTCCAACGTGAAACACCGTGCGATCCAGTTGTACCGCGGGTTGTAGTAGTCAAGGATACCCTGCAGGCAGACCACATCTTCAGGAGCG
This sequence comes from uncultured Aestuariivita sp., assembly GCA_964402685.1. Taxonomy (GTDB): domain Bacteria; phylum Pseudomonadota; class Alphaproteobacteria; order Rhodobacterales; family Rhodobacteraceae; genus Aestuariivita. The sequence continues at coordinate 5,075 of CAYODE010000131.1, forward strand.
CGTGCAAAGTGTGCTGCGACGTGATGCAGCTGGTCCGGAGCAGGTGCGTCTTCCGCGTCCCAGATGCCGACGATATCACCCCTGCAAAAATCGAGCGCATAATTCAAAGCGCGAGGTTTCGTGGTCAGCCCGCCGCCATCCGGGACTTCGACGACGCGCATCCATGAGGGAAGGTCGCAACGTTCAAGGGTTTCTTGGGTAAGGGCGTCTTTCTCCTCCAGAACAAGGATCACGTCCAACAACACTTTGGGGTAGCTGATCTTTTGTAGGCGTTCGACAAGGGCGCTGGCGATCTCCGTCTCTTTGTACAGCGGCACCAGGACTGAGATGCGGGGCCAACGACCCGCGGGGATTTCAGGTGGTGGTGGCGTGCTGTGTATCTTGTGCCCAATATGCGCGGCGAGCGCGGCGAGTTTTAAGAGCGTGATGGTAAAGAGGCAAAACACCGCAAAAGCGGAGATGACAGTGAAAGTGATCTCAGGGTGGAGGAAAAAAGCACCAATAAGAGAAACCGCAAGAGCGCTTGCCATAGATGCACGAAGCGGGCTGAGGCGGCGCCAATGTCGACAGCTGTATTGCGCTGCCACCCGCCTTTCAGCGTAGGAGGTCAAATCGGTTCGATATGTTTGAGCAATCGCCGTCGTGATTTGCGCATCGGTTGCGATGACCGGGATGATATCCGGGAACTCGGGGGGCAAGTCCCTCTTGAGCGCACCAATCCTGTCTGGTCGCGTCGTCGCAACCAGCACACTGCATCCAAGTCGCATCCACGGCAAAGCGCCGTGCGCCATCCAGATCGAGCTTTTTGCCAAACGAGCCAAACTCGGGTCGGGTGGTTCACGTTCAAGATCAACTTCGTATCGCCTGCTTTGGCATGCAATAGCCTTTCGAATGTCCCCGGGAACAACAGCGCCGTTTGAGACGAGGATTTCCCCCAAGGTCGCGGCGACTGATTTCTGTTGATCCAGAGCGTGGACAAGTTGGGTGTTGGTAATTTTGCCAGCTTGTACAAGATGCCGCCCTAGTGGCCGCCTGAACCGGGGTTGTGCAACCGATGCTGCCGGACGGTGGAGTGTCAGCTGTGGGTCACTCATTGCTTGCCTCAATTATGATTGAGACAGCAATGCCAATGCTTGGTTAATGAAAGGTGAAGTCGAGCCGGTTAGGTACGCGTGGCCATGGCGTCGGCAAATCGTTCAAACAGGTAGAAGCTGTCCTGCGGTCCGGGCGAAGCCTCGGGATGGTACTGCACCGAATAGACCGGACGGTCCGTCATCCGAATTCCACAATTCGATCCGTCGAAAAGCGACCGATGAGTTTCAACAACTCCATCCGGCAGTGTTTGTGCGTCGACCGCAAACCCGTGGTTCATTGAGGTGATTTCGACCTTGCCGGTCTCCATGTCTTTGACAGGGTGGTTTGCGCCGTGATGTCCGTGGTTCATTTTCACCGTTTTCGCACCCAAAGCCAGTGCCAGCATCTGGTGACCGAGACAAATTCCAAAAACAGGCAAATCGGTTTTGTCCAATACGCCTTGGATCATTGGCACTGCGTAGGCACCAGTTGCGGCAGGATCACCAGGCCCATTTGACAGGAAAAGGCCGTCAGGCTGATGGGACAGAACATCTTCAGTTGTGGCAGTGGCCGGGAGCACCGTCACATCGCAGCCAGCACTGGCCAAGCACCGCAAAATGTTCCGCTTGGCACCATAGTCGATAGCGACAACTTTAAATTTTGGGTCCTTCTGACGAGTGTAGCCTTCGGGCCAGGCCCACCGCATTTCATCCCAGCGGTAGGATTGAGCGCATGTGACCTCCTTGGCCAGATCCATACCTTCAAGACCGGCAAAGCCACGCGCTGCGGCGACAAGAGCTGCAAGATCGAATTTGCCTTCAGGATCATGCGCCAACGCGACATGCGGCGCGCCTTGTTGGCGGATCGCGCGCGTCAACCGACGGGTGTCCACCCCGCCGATGGCAATCCGCCCTCTGCGTTCAAGCCAGGTTTTCAGTTCCTCCGCGGCACGCCAATTCGAGGGTTGGGTCGGATCCCATTTGACGACCATTCCATCGGCGACGGGATCTGCTGTCTCGTCGTCATCCGGATTGACCCCGGTATTCCCGATATGTGGGAAGGTGAATGTCACGATTTGTCCCGCGTAGGACGGGTCGGTCATGATTTCTTGATAGCCTGTCATTGCCGTGTTGAAACACAGCTCGGCGACCGTTTGCCCGGTGGCACCAAATCCGCGTCCGTAAAAGATCGTGCCATCTGCAAGAGCCAGACATGCGGTTGGGGTGTCGGGGGCAGTGGGAGCCATGGCAGCACTCTCTCAAGATCGCAAATTGGCGAAGGTATAGGTCGGGGAGGTGGGCAAGGTCAAGTCTGCTCAAATATTGGTAGATACAATGAAAACAATAACTTACGTTGTGTCACCGTCGGTTGAACTGTGCTTTTTCATTCGTTATGGTCGCAACTTCCGATCACAGCGATGGATTGAGACATATGGAAATGCGCGGACGCGTGAATGCGGCCTTAAAACAAGCGATGAAAGACAAGGCGACAAACCGTCTATCGACGCTTCGCTTGATCAACGCAGCCATCAAGGACAAAGACATCGAAGCCCGCGGCACTGGCGAAGAAGGCGGCGTCAGTGATGCAGAAGTGCTTGCAATCCTTGGAAAAATGACAAAGCAGCGTCAGGAAAGCGCGCGCGCCTACGAAGAAGGCGGGCGTCTGGATCTTGCGGAACGAGAACGGTCCGAGATCGAGATCATCGAAGAGTTCCTGCCGCGTCAGTTAGATGACGAAGAGGTCACCGCTGCGATCGACACCGCGATTTCGGATATTGGTGCGGATTCGATCCGGGACATGGGCCGCGTCATGGGAGCGCTCAAGTCGAAATACACTGGTCAGATGGACTTTGGCCAGGTTGGACCGATGGTCAAAGACAGGCTGTGCTCGGGTTAGGTTCTGCGAAAAGCACGGGTAAGCTCGTCAAACAGTGTCACCCGTTCTTCTTCTGACAGAAACGCACCGATTTCGACTTCGCGGCCATTGCCGGACAGCGTTACGTAGTAGGGGACGGGCCCGTCCTTTTCATGGATCGTCGGCTTGGCCCAATAGCGGTTGCAGTCCCATTCCTGCACATCGCCCCGCGGGTTGCGACGCAAAAGATGTGCCCGATCGTCGGATAGGGTCAGGACTTCTAGGATTTGCGCATCTTTGCGAGATCGCGTCAGAGCGATCCATATTCCCGCCAAAGCCGCCAGCATGAAGGGTAGAAGGCCCCACAAAACGACTGATCCCATCACAGCAAACAACGGCATGAGGGACAAGGCGAACGTGACCAGAATAAATCCTGCAAACCCACGTGGTTGCAACGATTGATGCGGCCAGAGGTGTAATTCGCGTGCGGCCGTTTCTGGCGATGTCTTCCAGTCGTAAGGCATAGGTCAAATATAGCATTTGTGTCATTGGCGTCGATTGCGAAATCGGCCACTTTGGCCGTTGGGCCACGGATTGCCAGTCCATCGCAAACTCCGCTCTTTATCAGCATTTTTGGTAAATCCTTCGCAATTCACTCTGTGCCATTCACTGCCGATTAAGCCGCTGTGTGCAGCTTGCGCCCCGCAGGACGGCTGGCAATGACATTTCAATTTCGAGCAGATCTTACAGAGACTGGCACTGGCGTCAGGGATCGGGCAATTCCGGATGGTCGCGCCGCGTGGTGCGATGACGATGCGATGTCAGAACATGCGGCAGGGGGTTTTGCGGCCGAGGCTCGGATCGACACGCCGTATGGTCCGGTGCCAGCAGGGATGTTGCGGCCGGGCCACCGGGTTTTGACGCGGGACGCCGGGCCGCAGACCGTGCGTTGGGTCGGGCACCGCCGGGTTGCAGGAACAGGGCGGGCGGCGCCGGTTCAGATTCCATCCGGGACGCTCGGGGCGTCAAGTCATCTACGCCTATCGCAACATCATCGCATGTTAGTGCCCGGCCCAGCGGTTGATGGAGAGATCCGGGCAAGCGGCGTCTTGGTGCCGGTGGTAGGTCTTTTGGGCAAAAGTAGTATCCACATCGCCAGCTGCGACTGGGTCACGTATGTGCATGTGTTATTGGAGGCGCATCACGTGATTTCTGCCGAAGGCGTGGCATGTGACAGCCTGCTCATGGGACCCATTTCGAATGATCCGTTTGCTCAGATGCCACGCATACTGCCGGATGGGGAGGTGAGTGCAATCAGACATCAATCATCCGCGCGCCCCGTTCTGAGTGTCCGGAACACCAGAGAGATGTTGGTTTGAGATCTAATACGCGACGATAAGTCAACGGTCGCATCTTTTGAAAACTCCTAGCCCCTTTGTCATTTGTAAAACAAAAAGCCCCGGCGCAAGGCCAGGGCTTTGAATTGATTTGCAATGCGGGTCAATGCGCGTGGCGATTGTCCCAGTCTTCCTGCTTTGGAAGCTGCTCGAACGTGTGTTCGGGCGGCGGGCTTGGCAGGGTCCATTCCAGAGTATCTGCATACTCGTTCCATGGGTTGTTCTCGGTCACGCGGGCGCCGCGTGTCAGGGTGTAGAACATCACCCCAAAGAAGAACACGAAGGACGCGAAAGCCAGGAAAGCACCGATCGACGACCAGTAGTTCCACAGCGCATAGGCTTCCGGGTAGTCGATGTAACGGCGGGGCATGCCCTGACGACCCAGGAAGTGCTGCGGGAAGAAGGTCAGGTTCGACCCGATGAACATGGCCCAGAAGTGAAGCTTACCGGCCCATTCCGGGTACATGCGGCCCGACATCTTGGGCAGGTAAAAGTAAATGCCTGCAAAGATAGCGAACACTGCGCCCAAGCTCATCACATAGTGGAAGTGCGCCACCACGTAGTAGGTGTCGTGGTAGTAGCGGTCCACAGCGGCCTGAGACAGCACGATGCCTGTCACACCACCCACGGTGAAGAGGAACAGGAAGCCGAACGCCCAGAGCATCGGT
>CAYODE010000132.1:0-10052 GCA_964402685.1 uncultured Aestuariivita sp.
TGCGCTTCGTCATAGCGCACTTCGGTATAGCCGGTCGTCGGGAAATCCTTGCGCAACGGATACCCACGGAACCCGTAATCGGTCAGGATGCGGCGCAAATCAGGGTGGCCCGAGAACAGGATACCGAACATGTCGAACACTTCCCGTTCGAACCAGTTTGCGCTGGGATGTATTTCGATAATCGAAGGCACCATATCGTCTTCGCGCACGCCCACGCGCAGCCGGATCCGTTGATTTTGGTACATCGACAAGAAGTGATAGACGACGTCGAACCGTTTGGGCCGTTCCGGGTAATCTACGCCGGTGATGTCCACCAGTGTCGAGAAGCGACACGTCTGGTCCGTTTTTAAAAACTCGACAAAATCCACGATGGACGTAAGCGCCACATCGACGTTCAGCTCATCGTGAGAGACGTCCCAGCCCACCACGCAATCCGGGCGCTTGACTTCGATATAGGCGCCCAATTCATTCAATGCGTCTGACATACGGTCCCCCTTAGCGCACAATTGTTCCTGTGCGCCGGATCTTTCGTTGAAGTTGCATAATGCCATAAAGCAGCGCTTCGGCCGTTGGTGGGCAGCCCGGGACGTACACGTCGACCGGCACGATGCGATCGCAGCCACGCACAACGGAATAGCTGTAGTGATAATACCCACCGCCGTTCGCGCAGGATCCCATCGAGATCACATACCGCGGCTCGGGCATCTGATCGTAGACCTTGCGCAAAGCCGGAGCCATTTTATTGGTCAGCGTTCCCGCGACGATCATCAAATCCGACTGGCGCGGGCTGGCACGCGGCGCGGTGCCGAACCGTTCCAGATCGTAACGCGGCATTGATGTGTGCATCATTTCAACCGCACAGCAGGCAAGTCCAAAGGTCATCCAGTGCAGCGAACCCGTGCGCGCCCAATTAATGATGTCTTCGGTCGATGTCAGAAGAAAGCCTTTGTCCTGAAGCTCGCGGTTCAGCTCTTGGGTAGACGCTTCGCGGTCAACGCCTGCGGTGTTTGCACCGGCCATCACTCCCATTCCAGCGCCCCCTTCTTCCACTCATACGCAAAGCCTATCGTCAGCACGGCCAGGAAAATCATCATTGACCAGAAGCCCACATCGCTGATGTCTTTGAAACCCACTGCCCAAGGGAACAGGAACGCAATCTCAAGATCGAAGATGATGAACAAGATTGAGACCAGGTAAAACCGGACGTCGAACTTCATCCGCGCATCATCAAACGCGTTGAACCCGCATTCATAGGCTGACACTTTTTCCGGATCAGGATTGCGAACAGCAACAACGACAGCTGCAAGGATCAGTACAAGGCCGAGGCCGATGGCAACGACCAGGAACACGAGAATGGGGAGGTACTCCCTCAGCATCTCTTCCACGAGGTGGCTCCTTATCATGGCGCAAGCAAATTGCTCGCACAGTCAGCAAGTGACTTGGCTTGAGTTTGTGTACCGCTGGTCAGGTACACCGTCAACGGCTCCCAGCCCTGATTAGGTGGTTGAATCGCCGCAGTTAGGCGTTTGTGATCACAAAAGGAAAGCTGCCGTGGCGGCAGTTAAACCGGGGTATAAAAAACCAGCCGATTACCAGCGGGGTCCTTGATGATCATCTCGTCATCGCCCCAGTCTTGCCGTTGCACCCCGGGCCGCGCAAATTTGTACCGCTTTTCGTTAAGGACCTTAGCCAATGCATGCACGTCGTTCACATGAATGCGGAGGGCACCGCCCGGCGTTGCGTCACCGTGGTGTTCGGACAGGTGTATGACGCAATCGCCGCGTCTGACGGACATGTACAGAGGCAAATCCACTTCAAACCTATGCTCGAACTCGATCTCGAACCCCAGGAATTCAAGGTAGAACTCCCGCGTCGCCTTTTCATCGAAGCTGCGCAGAATGGGAACGGGAGGGTACATGTTGGTCGCCATCATTGGACGTTCACAGGACCACCTTGAGCTGTCAAGGCGCGGCGATCCTTGAACAGATTGTCGCATTTCAAAGAAAGCTACGTCTGTGCCCTCGACCGTTGGTTTTAGTGGCCTACCTCTGGCTTCGCCAAGTGGAGGAAGCCATGAAAGACACCCAATTCGAAGCTGAAAACGCACCAGAAATTCAATCACATAGCCAAAAATATTTGGACTACGTCCGCGCCGAAGAAGAGAATAAAGCCAAGCGAGAACAACAGGGCTTTGCAACGATGTTTTCTGCCGCCGCTATGGCAGGTGGTTATCACGAAACGGGCAAACCTGGACGCGTTGTTGTTTGGGCGCGGAATTTTTGCATCCTGTTTGCGTTTGCCGTACCAAACCTACTGCTGATCCGCATCGCATTCTAAAGACCGCATTCTTGCTGGGTGCCGGGATCAAGGCATCCAGGATGCTTTGCGTTTGGCGAAAAACGCGCCAATCCCCTCAGAAGCCTCATCCGTCTCCCATCGCGCTTTCAACGCTTGGATGGTCATGTTGATCGTCGACTCATCGATTTTCGGCCCCAAGTCACGTGCCAACTTCTTGGCGGATGCAACAGCTCCCGGCGCACAATTCAAGTAGGGCGTGACTTCGGCTTCAACTGCCTCGTCCAAATCGTCTGCTGGTACTGCTTTGGCCAAGAGGCCTAAGGAAACCGCATCCTCTGCACCGAATAGCTTGGCGTTCATGAAAACGCGTCTCGCCCGACCCTCGCCCATTCGTGCAATGACATATGGACCAATGGTTGCCGGAATGATGCCCAGCCGCGTTTCAGTCAGGCCCATTTTCAAATGATCCGCGCCCAAGGCAATGTCACATACGCTGGCCATACCAACCCCACCACCAAAGGCATTGCCTTGAACCGCACCGATCAAGGGCTTTGGCAGCGTATTCAGAGCTTGCAGCATATACGCCAGTTTTGCAGCTTCGCGGGCGCGCGTTTCCGGGTCGGCGGCCATCTGCTCTTGCATCCAGCCCAGATCGCCACCGGCGCAAAAGGATTTCCCCTCCCCGGTCAGGACAACGACGCGAACGCTCTCATCCGCTCCCAGTTTACCGGCCGCATCGGTCAAATCGGCCAGCATTTGCGCAGACATGGCGTTGTGTTTGTCGGGACGGTTGAGGGTCAGCGTCGCGACACCACGCGTGTCAGTGAATATGCGGATCGTTTCGTACATTATGAATTCCTTTTCCACGGTCACGATCGCATGGCACGCGCCATCTTGGCAGCTTGCGCGATCACTTCCAGATCAAGGCCGGTTTCGTAGCCCAACGCCTTTAGGTGTTGAGCGACCGCTTCGGTGGCCACATTGCCAGCAGCCCCCGGCGCATAAGGGCACCCCCCCAAACCGCCAACCGCCGCGTCGAACACCCGAACCCCTAAATCGAGTGAAGCATCAATGTTCGCGAGCGCCCGCCCGGCTGTATCGTGATAGTGACCGGCCACAGCCGCCGCGGGCACAACGTCAAGAACCGCGTGCAACATGTCCGCAATCGTTTCTGGTCGCGCCTGCCCGATCGTGTCGCCCAAACTGATCTCATAGCAGCCCATCGCCCATAGCGCCTCTGCAACTTCGGCCACTTTCTCGGGTTTCGTAGGACCGTCATAGGGACAATCGGTGACACAAGAGATATAGCCGCGCACGGGAACGCCGCGGTCCAGGGCAGCGCGTGTGACCGGTTTGAACCGCTCCAGGCTCTCCGCGATCGTCGCGTTGATGTTTGCCTTGGAAAATCCCTCGCTGGCGGAGCCAAAAATTGCGACCTCATCCGCACGGGCGGTCATCGCATCGTCAAACCCGCGCATATTCGGGGTCAACGCCGCATAGCGCACGCCCGGTTTGCGCGTTATGCCGTCCAACACAGCGCCGCTGCCCGCCATTTGCGGAACCCATTTCGGGCTGACAAAGCTTGCGCATTCGATCCGGCGAAACCCGGCCTCGCTCAGGCAATCGACCAAAGCAATCTTTTCCGCGATGGGAATCTCGCGCGCCTCATTCTGCAGACCATCGCGCGGGCCGACCTCAAAAATCTCAACGTATTCAGACACCTGCAGCCCCCTTCTTCATAACGGGCGGACGTGTTTCTTCAGCCGACGCGCGTTTACTGACGGTGGTGAACCAGTTGTAAAGACGTGATCGTCGGGCCAGCATCTCTCGCGCCTCTGGCACACAGGCAAATGCGTCGATCATGGGCAACAACAGGCAATCTGCTTGTGTGATCTCACGCCCGTTTAAAGCCGAACCTGCCGCGGCAATCTCTTCCAGTGCGTCAAGCACCGCGGGCGCGTGCGCCATACCCTCCGACAAGATACTCGGATCCCCGTCCAGTCCGATCGCTGGCTGATAATATCCATGGCTGAAAACCTGTCGCACCAATGGCCAATACACATACGAGTCCGTGATGCTTATGACTTGACGCATACGCGCGCGCGCCTGAGCGTCAGAAGGACAAAGAACCGCCCCCGCGAAGGCATCGTCGAGATACCCCAGGATCGCGGCCGTTTCGTAAAGTTCGAACGACCCGTGTCGCAACACCGGCACCCGTCCGAACGCATGATGCCCGGCCAGGGCAACTTGGCCCTCTTCCGAGAACGGGTTCACTTCCGAGTACTCGCAACGCAGCTCCTTCTCCGCCAGCGCCATCCGCACGGCGCGGGTGTAGACACTGTCGACAAACCCAGTGAGGTGCAGATCGCTCACGCGGCCCCCTCTTCTTCTTCAAGACGAACCAACGGCGCACCCGCCTCTACCTGAGCACCCTCTGCGCACAACACTTCCGCTACAACACCGTCCCGGGCAGCAAGTAAGGAATGCTCCATCTTCATGGCTTCCAAAACGGCCAGACGATCGCCTTCGGAAACGGCTTGACCCTGTTTGGCGTAAATCGCCTTCACGAGACCCGGCATCGGCGCTTCAATGACGTTCCCATCGCCTGCAGCGCTGGCGGCCCGATCCAGCGGGTCAACGATGTCAAACGCAAGACCGTATTGCGAAAAGACGAATACCTGCCCGTCAACACGCGCAGCGCCAGGAGCGGTCTGTCCATCGATCCGCCAGCCTGCCTGGTCGCGCCGCGCTTTGATTATGCGATCAGACACGTGCAGATCGATCGCGTCCGCGGACAGAACCTCCAGCTCGACACTGAGGGTCTCATCTTCCCAACCCAGAGGAACAGTGCGGCGCAACGCATGCCAAAGGGAAAAACCTGCATCCGGGTTCGGATGCTCGAGGTTCGCGGCGACCAGTGCGGCCATTGCGATATCCGCGTCCGTCGGGGCGATTGTCGCCACCAAATCAGACAGATCACGGTCGATTAAACCGGTATCCACATCGCCCGCAGCAAACCCATCATGTGCAGTCAGCGCGCCGAGGAAGGCCAGGTTGGTCACAGTGCCACCCACCTGCGTCGTGCGAAGCGCCTGCCCCATGCGCGTCAGTGCAACTGCCCGCGTTGGACCATGCGTGATAATCTTAGCGATCATCGGATCATACCAAGGGCTAATCGCATCCCCCGGACGAACACCGCTGTCTGACCGAGCGTCCGGCGCAAACTCCAGATGCGCCAGCGTCCCAGTAGCAGGCAGGAACCCTTTTGGAACGTCTTCGGCATATAGACGCGCCTCAAACGCATGGCCGTGGATCGACAAGTCCTCCTGTGCCACCGGCAGGCTCTCCCCTGCGGCGACGCGCAATTGCCAATCGACCAGATCAACACCGGTGATCGCTTCGGTTACGGGGTGTTCGACTTGGAGACGTGTGTTCATCTCCATGAACCAAAAACCGTCAGTCCGCAGACCGCTGGACCCATCGACGATGAATTCGACGGTTCCTGCGCCCTTGTACCCAATCGCAGTCGCGGCCCGCACGGCGGCCTGCCCCATGGCAGCGCGCATCTCTTCGGTCATGCCCGGTGCTGGTGCTTCCTCGATCACCTTCTGATGCCTGCGTTGCAACGAACAATCCCGTTCGAACAGATGCACGGCGTCGGTGCCATCACCAAAGACCTGCACTTCGATGTGGCGCGGTTTGTCGACAAATTTCTCGATCAGGACCGCATCATTTCCGAAAGCAGTCCGCGCCTCGGCCTTGGCGCTTTCCAACGCGTTTATGAACGCATCGGGACTGTCCACTTTGCGCATGCCTTTGCCGCCGCCCCCGGCGACAGCTTTGATCAGCACAGGATAGCCGATCCGATGCGCTTCGACTTCAAGATGGCCGGGATCCTGATCATCGCCGTGATAGCCGGGAACAACGGGCACACCTGCCTCTTCCATCAGCTTTTTAGCCGCATCTTTCAGGCCCATCGCGCGAATGGCACGGGCAGATGGGCCGATGAACGTCAGGCCAGCGGCTTCAACGGCCTCGACGAAATCAGGGTTTTCGCTCAAAAAACCATAGCCCGGGTGGATTGCTTGCGCGCCCGTCTGCAAAGCCGCGTCTATGATCCGATCCCCACGCAAGTAACTCTCGGCCGGTGCGGCGCCGCCAATGTGAACCGCAGCATCGGCCATAGCCACATGTTTGGCCGACGCATCGACATCAGAGTGCACGGCGATACACCGCACGCCCATGGATTGCGCCGTCTCCATGATCCGGCAGGCAATTTCGCCGCGGTTGGCAATCAGGATAGTGTCAAACATGTCGATCCGCCTGCGCTAGTGCTTGAGTTTGGGTGAGAAGAGCGGCCATCACATCCGGAACACGCCAAAGCGTGTCTCCTCAATCGGAGCATTCAGAGCTGCTGTCAGGGACAGGGACAGAACGTCCCGAGATTTGCGCGGATCGATGATCCCATCATCCCAAAGCCGTGCGCTGGCATAAAGTGGGTGCGATTGTTCCTCGAACATCTCAATGGTGGGGCGTTTGAAAGCGGCCTCCTCGTCCGCCGACCAAGACCCACCTTTGCGTTCGATGGCATCGCGTTTGACCGTGGCCAGCACGCCAGCGGCTTGTTCCCCGCCCATGACGGAGATGCGGGAGTTGGGCCAGGTCCACAGGAAGCGGGGCTGATAGGCGCGACCTGCCATACCGTAATTGCCCGCGCCGAAGGATCCGCCAACCAGCATCGTGATCTTTGGAACCGATGTTGTTGCAACAGCCGTCACCATCTTTGCTCCGTGCCGTGCAATCCCTTCGTTTTCGTATTTTCGACCCACCATGAAACCGGTGATGTTTTGTAGAAAGACCAGCGGGATCTTGCGCTGCGAGCAGAGCTCAACGAAATGTGCGCCCTTCTGCGCGGCTTCAGAGAACAGAACCCCGTTATTCGCGATGATCCCGATGGGACAGCCTTTCAGATGCGCAAAACCGCAAACCAGTGTCTCACCAAACCGCGCCTTGAACTCGTCAAAGCGAGAGCCGTCCACCAGGCGCGCAATCACCTCCCGAATGTCATAGGGTGTACGCAGATCGCCAGGCACCACGCCCAGGATCTCTTCGGGGTCGTAGGCTGGTTCCTCAGGTGTTTCAAAGGCCAAAGCATGCGGCGCGTTTGCACCGAGGTTACTGACGGCCCGGCGTGCCAACGCCAACGCATGCGCGTCGTCCTCTGCAAGGTAATCCGCGACACCAGAGAGCCGCGTATGTACATCGCCCCCACCCAGATCTTCGGCGCTGACCACCTCTCCTGTCGCCGCTTTAACCAGCGGAGGACCGGCGAGGAAGATGGTGCCCTGATCTTTCACGATAATTGTGACGTCTGACATTGCTGGCACATAGGCCCCGCCAGCGGTGCAAGACCCCATCACAACAGCGATCTGAGGAATGCCCTTGGCGCTCATATTGGCCTGATTGTAGAAAATTCGGCCAAAGTGATCGCGATCCGGAAAGACCTCGTCTTGATTGGGCAGGTTAGCGCCGCCGGAATCGACCAGATAAATGCAAGGGAGGTTGCATTCTTCCGCGATCTCTTGCGCACGCAGGTGTTTTTTGACCGTCATGGGGTAATAGGTGCCGCCCTTTACGGTGGCATCATTGCAGATGACCATAACGTCCCGGCCATGAACTCGGCCAATCCCGGCGATCACGCCCCCGGCCGGCGCAGCGCCTTCATACAGCCCATGGGCTGCAAAGGCACCAACCTCCAGAAACGGGGACCCCGGGTCCAACAGATTTGCGACACGTCGCCGGGGCAACATCTTCCCACGGCTCTCGTGCCGTGCACGCGCCGCTTCCCCCCCGCCCATCCGCGCGGCTTCCGCAGCGTCTGATATTTGTGCCAATGCCCCCAGATGCGACGCGCGGTTTGCGGCGAATTGCTCGGACCCTGACATGATGTTTGATTTCAGCTTCATCTTTGACCTCCCAGGGCCATGATCTGTGCGCCATTGACGCAGCTCAGCGTGTGATTTTCTTGATCCAAATCAACGGCCTGATGGGCCGCGCGATGGTAGAATGGGGCATTCAACAAGTATGCGAGGTTCCCATGAAAAAGCTTTCTATGATTGCCGCAGGCACAACGGCGCTTTGCCTCTTGTCGGCGCCTGTTTTGGCTCAATCCCAAGGCGACTGGACGATTGGTGTAGGTGTGGGGAATGTGAACCCCAAATCCAACAATGGCGCACTGGCGGGAGGGACAGCCTTGGCGACTGTCGATGATGCGACAGCGCTGACCTTCACGGCGGAGTACTTCATCAGCGACAACCTTGGTATCGAGCTGTTGGCTGCGACGCCCTTCGAACATGACGTCAACTTGAACGGGACATTTGCCGCGACGGTGAAGCAATTGCCGCCTACGCTGTCGCTGAACTACCACTTCCCGACGGCGGGTAACATCAAGCCCTATGCGGGCATCGGTGTGAACTACACCACGTTCTTTGATGAAACGACGTCGCTGGGCACGATCTCTCTGGACGACTCTTTTGGACTCGCAGTTCAGTTTGGCGTTGATTTTCCGGTCAGTGCGCAGGGTGCTGTGCGTTTGAACGCCCGCTGGATGGACATCGAAAGCGATGTCACGCTGAACGGCGCGCCTGTGGGTAAGGTCGATATTGACCCAATCATTCTGGTCTTGGCCTACGTTCACAGTTTCTAAGAGACACTCGGGTCGGGGGGTGATCCCCCGGCCTGTCTTTACGCAAGTTGTAACGTCGCCCTTGCCCCCGACCCATCGCATGTGGTCGCCCTTGCACATGTCGAGAATTGCCGCGCGCCGGGTCGAGCGCGCGCGACAGTGATCGGCCATTCTCAGCTTGGATGGCCCATTCCATTCCCCCGTATCTGTCAGACCGGGGAGGCGCATCAGCTCATCGCCCCCATCAATTCACGCCCAATCAACATGCGGCGGATCTCGGACGTGCCGGCTCCAATCTCCATAAGTTTGGCGTCGCGGAACATGCGGCTGACAGGACTGTCGGTCAGGAACCCTGCCCCACCCATCGCCTGCACAGCCTGATGCGCTTGGGTCATGGCCACTTCGGACGCGTAAAGACAGCATGCCGCTGCATCCTGACGTGTCACTTCGCCCCGATCACAGGCTTTGGCACACTCATAAACATAGGCGCGCGACGAATTCATCGCCGTATACATGTCAGCGATCTTACCCTGCATCAGCTGGAAGCTTCCGATCGGTTGGCCGAACTGCTTACGTTCGGCCATGTATGGCATCACCTCGTCCAGACATCCCGCGATAATACCTGAGCCAATTCCTGCCAGAACGACGCGTTCATAGTCGAGCCCCGACATAAGCACCTGTACCCCGCGGCCTTCCTCGCCCAGCACGTTCTCAAAGGGCACTTCCACATCCTCAAAGATCAGCTCTGCCGTGTTTGAACCCCGCATACCCAGTTTGTCGAAATGCGGTGAAGTCGAAAAACCCGTCATCTCCTTTTCGATCAGGAACGCGGTAATGCCCTTCGACCCCGCATCGGGGTCTGTTTTGGCATAGACCACCAGAGTGTCAGCATCAGGACCGTTAGTGATCCAGTATTTATTACCGTTCAGCCGATAATGATCATTGCGCTTTTCCGCGCGCAGCTTCATCGACACCACGTCCGATCCCGCGCCCGCTTCGGACATGGCGAGCGCGCCCACATGCTCACCCGAGACGAGCCCTGGCAGATACTTGGCCTTTTGTTCGTCCG
>CAYODE010000133.1:0-2413 GCA_964402685.1 uncultured Aestuariivita sp.
TCCTCCGCCACGGGTTCAAGGGCGCGGGGCTGGTTGAGATTGACCGCAAGAGTGGCCAGGTGGCGCTAGAGACACTCACCGCTGCCGTCCAAGCAATGCCCGCGCGCAGCTCTGTTGTACTATTCCCGGAAGGTACGCGCACAAGCTCCGACAGCCTTGGTACATTCAAAGCCGGAGCTGTTATGGTCGCGCGTACCACTGGCCGGACGGTGCGCCCGATCGTCATTCACGCGTCTGATCACCTTTTGCCACGCGGCAAGCACCTGCCCAAAAGCGGAACCATCGGGATCGAGGTATTGCCGTCTTTTGAATGCGATCTTTCCGCTTCGGTCGACGAGGATGTAGCGCGCCTCAGAAACGCAATGGTAGTCGCTTTTGAAAATGGGTTCGGTCGTTAGTGCCGTGAGGCACGCTTGACCCAACACCATAGGCCTGAGTGTTGTAGCGGCACGATTTGACCGCGCGTTAGAATGATCACTCGCAGTGCCACAAGGCGAGTCGAGCCCGCCCTCCCAGTTGCACACTTACTCCGCCGCTTCCGCGTAGTCCTCCATCGGTGGGCACGTACAGACCAAGTGCCGATCGCCCCAGGCGTTGTCCACGCGGTTCACTGGTGGCCAGTATTTGTCCACCCGGAACGCGCCCGGAGGGAAGCAGCCTTTTTCGCGGGAGTACGGCCGATCCCAGTCACGTACTAGATCTTCCATCGTATGCGGCGCGAGTTTCAGCGGATTGACCTCCGCGTCCATCCGGCCCTCTTCGATCTCCCGTATTTCAGCGCGGATCGCCAGCATGGCGTCGCAGAACCGATCCAACTCTGCCTTGGTCTCGGATTCTGTGGGCTCGATCATCAAGGTGCCCGCAACCGGCCAGCTCATCGTGGGGGCGTGGAAGCCCGCATCGATCAGACGTTTCGCGATGTCATCCACGGTGACGCCTGCACTTTCGGCAAAGGGGCGGGTGTCGATGATGCATTCATGCGCAACCCGGCCCTGCCCGCCGCGATAGAGCACGTCATAAGCGCCCTCGAGTCGCTTGGCGATGTAGTTGGCATTCAGGATGGCCACGCGGGTGGCCTGTGTCAGGCCCTCCCCGCCCATCATCAGGCAGTAAGCCCAAGAGATCGGCAGGAGAGACGGCGAGCCATAGGGCGCGGCAGAGACGGGCCCTTCGGATCCACCGGTCACGGGATGGCCCGGCAGATGGGGCACGAGGTGTTCCTTTACGCCGATTGGACCCATGCCCGGACCGCCGCCGCCATGGGGAATGCAGAAGGTCTTGTGGAGGTTGAGGTGGCTGACATCGCCACCCAGATCACCCGGACGCGACAAGCCCACCATGGCGTTCATGTTGGCGCCGTCGATATAGACCTGCCCACCGTGATCATGGGTGATCTGGCAGACCTCGGTTACGGTTTCTTCGAAAACGCCATGGGTCGAGGGGTATGTGATCATGCACCCGGCCAGATTGGCGCTGTGTTCCTCCGCCTTGGCGCGGAAATCGTCCAGATCGATATCGCCGTTTTCCGCTGATTTCACCGGCACGACCTTCCAGCCGACCATTTGAGCCGAGGCCGGGTTGGTGCCATGCGCGTTCACCGGAATCAGGCAGATATTGCGATGCCCTTCCCCCCGCGCTTCGTGATAGGCCGCGATGGTCAAGAGACCCGCATATTCGCCCTGTGCGCCCGAGTTGGGCTGCATGGAGATCGCGGCATACCCGGTGATATCGCAGAGCTTTTGCGACAGATCATCGATCAACTCGTGATAGCCTTGCGCCTGATCTGCCGGACAAAATGGATGCAAAAGCGAGAACTCGCGCCAACTGACCGGCATCATTTCTGCCGCCGAGTTCAGCTTCATCGTGCAAGACCCCAGCGGGATCATTGCCCGATCCAATGCAAGGTCGCGGTCTGCAAGGCGACGCATATAGCGCATCATCTCGGTCTCGGCCCGGTTCATGTGGAAGATCGGATGGGTGAGGTAGTCGGTCTTCCGCAGCAGCTTTTCAGGCATGTTATAATGCGGCGTGTAATCCTTGTCCTGACGCTCGATGCCAAAGGCCCGCCAGACCGCTTCGATCACGGAAGGCCGCGTGGCCTCATCAAGCGTGATGCCCACTTTGGTCTTTCCAACTGCTCGCAGGTTCACGCCTTCATCAACGGCAGATTTCAGGACAGCTTGTTGCAGTGGGCCGACTTCAACCGTGATGGTGTCGAAGAAGGTGGCCGGGCGCACATCGAAGCCTGCGGTTTTCAACCCCTCTGCTAAACGTGCTGTCTTTCGGTGGATACGTTGTGCAATGGCCTTGAGACCCTCGGGCCCGTGAAAGACCGCATAGAACGAAGCCATCACCGCCAGGAGGGCTTGGGCAGTGCAGACATTGGACGTGGCTTTTTCACGGCGGATATGCT
>CAYODE010000133.1:2423-9987 GCA_964402685.1 uncultured Aestuariivita sp.
GCTGCTCGCGCGTTTGTAGGGAGAGCCGGTAGGCCCGATTGCCTTGGCTGTCGATGCTGACGCCGACGATCCGGCCAGGCATGGACCGCGCATAAGCTTGTTTGGTCGCCATATAGGCCGCGTGCGGGCCGCCATAGCCCATGGGCACGCCGAACCGTTGCGCACTGCCCACTGCAATATCCGCGCCCATCGCGCCCGGTTCCTTGAAGAGCGTCAGCGACAGCGGGTCTGCGGAAATCACGCCAATCGCCTTTGCCGCGTGAAGCGCTGCGATCTGGTCGGTGAAATCGCGCAGAAGGCCATGGGTGCCGGGATATTGGAAAATCGCGCCAAAGACGGCTTCGGGATCCAATTCGTCCGGATTTCCGATGATCACCTCAATCCCTAGCGGTGCAGCGCGGGTTTGGATCACAGCGATGTTCTGCGGGTGACAGTTTTCGTCGACGAAGAAAGCCGTGGCTTTGGATTTCGCAATCCTTTGCGCCATGGTCATTGCTTCGGCGCATGCGGTGGATTCGTCCAGAAGCGAGGCATTGGCAATCTCCAACCCGGTCAGGTCGGAGATCATCGTCTGGAAATTCAACAACGCCTCGAGCCGCCCTTGCGAGATCTCGGGCTGATAAGGGGTGTAGGCGGTGTACCATGCTGGGTTTTCCAGCACGTTACGCTGGATCGCAGGGGGCGTGACCGTACCGTGATAACCTTGCCCGATGAGGCTGACTAAGACGGTGTTCTTGGCAGCCACTTTACGCATGTGGTGAAGCAATTCGCGCTCAGATAGGGCTTTGCCAAAATCTAACGGCTCTGCCTGCCGGATCGCCGCCGGGATAGTCTGGTCGATCAGGTCGTCCAAGCTGTCCGTGCCAAGCAGGTCCAGCATCTCGGACATTTCCGATGGGCTGGGGCCGATATGCCGCCGGTTGGCAAAATCATAAGGCAGATACTCACTGGGTGTGAAAGTCATGTCCTGTATCCTTTCCACTTGGCAGGCGACCCCTGCGTTCTTCCAGAAAAACGATCGCAGCCTAATAGCTGCGATGGGTGTTTTTATTAGCCGATGAAAGCTTTGTAGGCCGCTTCATCCATGTATTCGTCCATGGGGCTCAGATCGGACGGTTTGATCTTGAAAAACCACGCCTCGCCTTCGGGGTCCTCGTTGACCTTGGCAGGTTCGTCCACAATGGCGTCGTTGACCTCGACGATTTCTCCATCCAGAGGAGCCAGGATGTCTGACGCGGCTTTGACGCTTTCGATCACGACGATCTCTTCATCTTTGCTGACCTCGGTCCCCACCTCGGGCAATTCAACAAAGACGACATCGCCCAGCTGCTCCGCCGCATGGGCTGTGATGCCAACCACCATGACCTCGCCCTCTTCGAGCAGCCATTCGTGTTCTTCGGTATATTTCATGGAATGTGTCCCCGTTCCTAACGTTTGAAATTGGCCGCCACGAAGGGCAGCGGTGTTACCGTGAGCGGCGCGCGTTTGCCACGCAACTCACCGTACAAAATAGTTCCAGGCTCGTGCAGGCTGTCCGCCACAATGCCCATCGCCACGGGCGCGCCGACCGTCGGACCGAACCCACCTGACGTGATGAAGCCTATCTGGCTTCCGCCTTCCGCGGTTTGAAAAAGTGGCACCCCCTGTCGCATGGGTGCGCGCCCTTCCGGGCGCAAGCCAACACGATGTCGGTGAACGCCATTTTCGAGGGCGCCCAAAATGACATCGGCCCCCGGAAAACCACCCGCGCGCGCGCCGCCTGCCCGTCGCGCCTTTTGGATCGCCCAGGCAAGGGACGCCTCAACCGGGTTCAGGCCTTCATCCATATCCTGGCCATACAGGCAAAGCCCGGCCTCTAACCTCAAGCTGTCACGGGCGCCCAAGCCAATCGCTTCGACGTCTTCGTGATCCAGTAGCAACTTGGCCAGGTCGGCGGCCTGATCCGATGCGACCGAGAACTCGTACCCGTCCTCGCCGGTATATCCTGACCGGGAGGCCCAGACATCGATGCCGCCAGGCCGCAGGGCGCGTATGTCCAAAAAGCGCATATCGATGGCTTTGGGATCGATGTTGCCAAGAACCTTTTCGGACGCAGGGCCCTGCACAGCGATCAAAGCGCGATCTAGTTCTACGACCTCTAAGGACGCCGGCAAAGACGCCCGCATGTGAGCAATGTCAGCAGTCTTGCAAGCGGCGTTCACGACAACGAACAACGCCTCGCCCCGCCGGGCGAACATCAGATCATCTGCGATACCCCCCTCAGGCGTCGTGAAGAACCCGTATCGTTGACGCCCATCGGCCAGATCAAGAACGTTCTGCGGAACAAGCCGTTCAAAGGCCAGCGCCACGTCCTGCCAGGATGGGCCGGTGACCAGCACCTGCCCCATGTGGCTGACATCAAAGAGACCAGCAGCGGCCCGGGTGTGCAGATGTTCTTTCATCACACCCAACCCGTATTGCACTGGCATCTCGTAGCCTGCGAATGCGACCAGCTTGGCCCCCATCTCCTGGTGCAAGTCGAAGAGCGGTGTACGGCGCAACTCACCCATGAAGCTGTCCGCTCGATGTTTGTGTCAGTGGTGTTTTCATCCGGCATCCTCCTCCGCGCGACGACGCGGTGCATAAGATGCCCCCTCTGTCCTTCAGCCTGAGATCGTTATCCCTTCGGCGCCCCGGCACGGGCCGGGATCTCTCCAGAGTCTATGTTGTGCGTCCGGTCCTTGGGCCTGAGAGTTTCCGGGGCGGTTGCTCCTTCGGCACCGACTTGCATCGATTCTCCCGTATGCACAGGTATACGGGTAGCCGACAGGTCGGTATCGGGCAAGATTAAACTGCGTGCCAGTCATTAGTTGACGCAGACCGGTTGGATGTGACCACATGAGTGGACCCACTTCTTTCAGCGATAAGGCCCATGAGACTTACACCCAATCCCTTTCGCGGGACCACCAAGCGGTTCGCGATGGATGACGCCATCCCTGCACCCTCAGTCGATGATGCAGCGCCTCTACAACTGCTACAACGGTGTCCAGCGCATGGACAAACGCCCTTGGTCGACCACCCGGATTTGGCTTCGAAACTGGGTGTGGAGGCGCTGTGGATCAAGGATGAACGCGAGCGCATGGGCTTGGGCAGCTTCAAGGCGCTCGGGGCAGCCTATGTGATCGCGCATGATGCCGTGATGGCCAATACAGACGCGCCGGAAACGGCGTTGACCGGGCGCACCTATGTCACCGCGAGCGCGGGCAATCATGGGATGTCCGTGGCCGCAGGAGCGCGCGTTTTTGGCGCGCGTGCCGTAGTTTACATTGCCGATACCGTGCCGGAAGCCTTTGCCGATAGGTTGCGCGCCAAGGGAGCAGACGTCGTGCGGGAGGGCGCGATTTACGAAGACAGCATGGCTGCGGCGGCGAAGGCAGCAGAAGATAATGGCTGGCAGCTCCTGTCGGACAGTTCCTGGCCAGGCTATGTGAATCCACCCCATCGCTTGATGGAGGGGTATCTGGCGCTGATGCACGAAGTCTTTGATCAGGTGCCAAGCGTTCCAACGCATATCTTTTTGCAAGCCGGCGTCGGCGGACTGGCCGGTGCCTGTGCCGCTATTGCTCGCGCACATTGGGGGGACAGCCCCCGGATCATTGTGGTAGAGCCCGAAGTGGCCCCCGCCCTCGAAGCGGCGATCCGCGCCGGACGGTTTGTGACGACCGAAGGCCCGGCCTCCACCATGGGTCGGTTGGATTGCAAGGAGGCGTCTTTGATCGCGTTGAAAGGGCTTTCCAGAGATGCGGATGGGTTCGCGCTGATTTCCGAGGAGGAAGCGAAGAGCGCGACCGACGTTTTGGCCACTGCGGGATTGGTGACAACGCCGTCGGGTGGAGCCGGATTTGCCGCCGCCCTATCGGACAGTCAGGGCGAAACCGGGATGGACGACACGTCGCGCGTTTTACTGATCCTGAGCGAAGGCCCAGAGGTGTGACCTTTCCAGTGCAGGAGTTTGAAGCGCGCACGATCCGGGCGCAGGCGTTGATGGCCGAACGCGGGTTTGACGCCTTATTGCTCACGACCGAACCTGAAGCGCGGTACTTCACTGGGTTTCTCACGCGGTTCTGGGAAAGCCCGACGCGACCCTGGTTCGTGATCGTGCCACGTTCTGGCAAACCCGTTGCGGTGATCCCAGCCATTGGCGCAGCGCTGATGGCACAGGGATGGCTGGACGACATCCGCACCTGGCGTGCGCCGGACCTGGAAGATGATGGCGTATCGTTGCTCATTGCAACAGTGCAGGACCTTGCCGGCCGCGATGGGACGATTGCGATGCCCATGGGACACGAAACGCACGTGCGTATGCCGCTGGCGGATCTGGACAAGGTTCGGAAAGCCTTCACGATTGTCAGCGATCAGGGTCTGATGCGTTCGCTGCGGATGGTGAAATCAGCGGCCGAGATTGAGCGTATTCGCCTGTCTTGTACGATTGCGGATCGCGCCTTTGCGCGGGTTCCAGAGATCGCCCGCGCTGGGATAGGTCTGGATGAAGTCTTTCGGCAGTTTCAGATTTTGTGTCTAGAGGAAGGGGCGGATTGGGTGCCTTATCTGGCCGGAGGGTCGGAACAAGGCGGATATTGCGATGTGATCTCTCCCGCGGCGCAAACACCGTTAGCGGCAGGCGATGTGTTGATGTTGGACACAGGGCTCGTTCGCGATGGGTATTTCTGCGATTTTGACAGGAATTTTTCGATCGGACCGCCAAACGCAGAGGTAGCGAATGCGCACGCCACCTTGATCCGGGCCACAGAGGCCGGGTTTGTTGCCGCAAAGGCCGGAGCGACGGCGGCGGATCTGTTTCACGCGATGGATACTGTCTGCACTGGTGGCGCGGGTGGATCGGATGCAGGACGCCTAGGGCACGGGTTGGGCATGCAGCTAACCGAATGGCCGTCGCTGATCCCTAATGATCACACGGTTCTGGAACCCGGAATGGTGCTGACCCTAGAGCCCGGTGTGGATCTTGGAGGTGGTAAGATCATGGTGCACGAAGAAAACATCGCGATCACAGAAGACGGCGCCGTGTACCTATCTACACCAGCCGGGCGTGATATCCCGGAATTGG
This sequence comes from uncultured Aestuariivita sp., assembly GCA_964402685.1. GTDB lineage: Bacteria > Pseudomonadota > Alphaproteobacteria > Rhodobacterales > Rhodobacteraceae > Aestuariivita. The sequence continues at coordinate 7,528 of CAYODE010000133.1, forward strand.
CATTATGAGCAGGCAATACACTTACAGCATGCGTCCACCCGACGGGCCAATCCTGGGCTTGGTGGCATTGCAAAGCGATCAAACGATTGAAGGCGACTTGCGGCGCATGTTGCCTTTGCAGACCGAACTATATGTCTCCCGCGTGCCAAGCGGGGCGGAGGTCACGTCAGACAGCCTGGCGGAGATGGAGGGCCATCTGGCGAAAGCGGCGTCACTTCTGCCGCCTCAGGTGACTTATGACGTCGTAGGCTACGGCTGCACCTCGGGCACAGCGCAGATTGGGGCGGCTGAAATCGCCAAGCACGTGCGCGCAGGGACACACACGCGCGCCGTGACAGAGCCGGTCAGTGCGTTGGTCGCCGCGTGCGCTGCCCTCAACCTGCGAAAAATCGCGATCCTGTCACCCTATGTAGCCGAAGTGTCAGACAATCTGCGACGGGTGCTGGCAGATGCGGGTGTGCACACTCCGGTTTTCGGATCCTTCGATGAAGCTGAAGAAGCGTGTGTCGTGAGGATCGACAGTGCATCGGTCTATGCAGCGGCTGTGGATCTTATGCAAGACGCAGACGTTGACGGGTTGTTTCTGTCCTGTACGAACCTGCGCACGCTGGCTGTGATCAAACCCTTGGAACAGGTGTTGGGTCTTCCGGTGCTGTCCAGCAATCTGGTTATGGGTTGGCACTTGGCTAGGTTGGCAGGGGTTGATGTCGTACCCAGCGCCAAAGACGAGGCATGGCGGGGAACGCTTTTTGAGGAAACTGTCGCTGCCCGGCTACCCGTCGGATGAAATCTTCGCCGTAGCCTCGATTTCGACCAGCGCTTCATCCTCTACCAGGGCGGCAACAACCACCATTGTCATGGCCGGAAAATGTCGACCGAGGACTTTGCGATAGACCTCCCCCACCTCGCGCTGATGCGCCAAATAGGTCTTCTTGTCGGTCACGTACCACGTCAGCCGCACAATATCGCTGGCCTGCCCACCCGCAGCGACGACGACGTCCAGCACATTTTGCAGGGCCTGTTCCATTTGCCCGATGAAATCATGCGCCTCGAAAACCTGATCGGCGGTCCAGCCAATCTGGCCACCGACGTAAAGTTCCCCCTCTTTGGTGAGCATGCCATTGGCATAGCCTTTGGCAGGCTTCCATCCTTCGGGATGAATAATCCGATGTGTCATGAAAGGTCTCCGATATATGGGGTGAGTGCGTCGCGCAGGTCTTCGGGCCAAGGTTCCGGACGCCCGGATTTATCGATGCGCACAAGTGTGGATTTGGCAGCAAATCGGACTTCATCACCACACACTGCTTGAAAGCGCAGCGACAGGCTGGTGCGGCCCAGTTTGGTGACGGCGATGCGCACGACAAGGTCGTCGCCATGGCGGCTGACGGCGGTGAACTGCGCGTGAATGTCAACGGTGGGGATATTGGCGGTTTCGTGCAGGACCTCCCACGGGCATCCCAAAGCCTGATCAAAAAACGCTTCGGTCGCATCATTGATCATTTCGAAATACCGTGGGAAAAAGACGATCCCGGCCGGGTCGCAATATTTGAAGATCACCTTTTGTGGATATTCAAATTGCACCGTCTCAGACCCCCAAATACCGCTCGGTGACTTCATGGCTGAGGGCGTCGAAGCTATTCTGCCAAACCGATCGTCCGCGTTCGATAATCACAACGCGGTCGGCAATGGTCGAGAGTTCCCGAATGGATTTGTCCACAACCAGCAAGGCGAGGTTGGTTTCGGATTTCAGGCGCGCGATGGCTGCCCAGATATCCTGGCGCACCACGGGGGCAAGCCCTTCGGTGGCTTCATCCAGGATCAACAAGCGGGGATTGGTCATCAACGCGCGACCAATGGCCAGCATCTGCTGTTCGCCGCCAGACAGAGAGACCGCCATTTGATCGGCGCGCTCTTCCAAGCGGGGGAACAGTTCAGACACCCGCTTGAAGTTCCATTCCCCCGGACGCGCGGCGGCGATCAGGTTTTCATGGACCGTCAGATTGGGAAAACAGCGGCGCCCTTCCGGCACAAGACCGATACCGGCGCGCGCGGCTTTGTGGGAGGCAGACCCACCTATATCGATCCCATCAAAGGAAACCACCCCTGCCGATTGGCGCAGCATGCGGCAGATCACCTTGATTGTGGTCGTTTTTCCCATGCCATTGCGGCCCATCAGCGCCAGAACCTCACCCTCCTCCAAGCTCAGATCAACACCGAATAGCGCTTGGGACGGCCCATAAAACGCCTCGATCTCTTTGAGGGTCAGCAAACTCATGCCGCGTCCTCCTCGCCCAGATAGGCAGTGCGGACGTCTTTGTTGGCGCGGATCTCATCTCCGGTCCCGGTGGCTATAATCTCACCGTAAACCAGCACGCTGATGCGGTCTGCCAGGGCAAAAACCGCGTCCATGTCATGTTCCACCAGAAGGATCGGCGCTTCGTGCCGCAGGGTATCGAGAAA
>CAYODE010000134.1:0-9937 GCA_964402685.1 uncultured Aestuariivita sp.
CAGCCTGAGCCGGATAAAACGACCGGGACAAAAAGACAAAGAGAAAACGAATGTCGACAGCCCTGGTTATTTTGGCAGCAGGCAAAGGCACCCGAATGCATTCGGACCTGCCAAAGGTTCTTCACCCCATTGGGCAGGCCCCGATGCTGGTGCATGCTTTGCGCGCGGGTCAAACTCTCTCCCCTGAGAGGACTGTGGTCGTGGCGGGACATGGTGCCGACTCTGTCAAAGAGACGCTGCTGGCCTATGACGAAGCGGCCGAAGTAGTGATGCAAGCCGAACAATTGGGCACGGCGCACGCCGTGGCTCAGACGCGCGATGCACTAGACGGCTTTTCTGGCGATGTGATTGTGCTTTACGGCGATACGCCTTTCATCCGAGCGGACACGCTGGAGGCCATGTTGAAGGCACGGTCCGATGCGGATGTGGTTATCTTGGGCTTCGAAGCTAAAGATCCCGGTCGGTATGGTCGGTTGATCATGGATGGAGATCGCCTGACACGCATCGTCGAATTCAAAGATGCGTCGGATGAAGAGCACGCCATAACCCTCTGTAACAGCGGCCTTGTGTGCTGTGATAAGGATGTTCTTTTCGATCTTATAGATGCGGTTGAGAACGAGAATGCATCCGAAGAATACTACCTGACAGACATCGTTGAGATTGCGAACGCCAAGGGATTGTCCGCAACCGCTGTGAGTTGCGATGAAGACGAGACATTGGGGATCAATTCGCGCGCGGACCTGTCTCAGGCCGAGTTGGTTTTTCAGTCCCGCGCGAGGGAGCAGTTGTTGGAAGACGGCGTGACCCTGATGGCACCGGACACAGTACACCTCGCGTTCGATACGGTGATCGGACGGGACAGCATCATAGAACCAAACGTCGTTTTCGGACCCGGCGTGACAGTTGAATCGGGCGTGCAAATCCGCGCCTTTTCGCATTTGGAGGGCTGCCACGTCAGCCGAGGCTCCGTCGTGGGTCCCTACGCACGGCTCCGCCCCGGAGCCGAACTGTCCGAAGACACGAGGATTGGCAATTTTGTCGAGATCAAGAACGCGGTGATTGCCGAGGGTGCGAAGGTCAATCACCTGAGCTATGTCGGCGATGCCTCAATCGGCGCAAACAGTAACATCGGGGCGGGAACCATCACCTGCAACTATGACGGGGTGATGAAGCATCACACCGACATCGGAGAGAACGTTTTTATCGGGTCCAACACGATGCTGGTCGCGCCGGTATCAGTCGGTGATAAGGCAATGACCGCGTCCGGAAGCGTGATTACCAAGAACGTTGAGGCAGGCGCATTGGCACTGGCACGCGGACAGCAGACAAACAAGGCAGGCGCGGCCATTCGGCTTTTTGAGCTGCTGAAAGCCAAGAAAAAGCAGAAAGATAAAGGCAAGAGCTAATGTGTGGAATTGTTGGTGTATTGGGGGATCACGAAGCGGCACCCATCTTGGTCGAAGCGTTGAAACGGTTGGAATATCGCGGGTATGACAGTGCTGGCATCGCCACCGTTAATCACGGAAAGCTGGACCGGCGCCGCGCTGTAGGCAAGCTCGTGAACCTGTCGGATCAACTGGTGCATGAACCCCTCGCAGGTAAATCCGGTATTGGGCACACCCGCTGGGCCACGCATGGTGCACCATCCGTCGCAAATGCGCATCCGCATCGGTCTGGTCCTGTCGCCGTTGTGCATAATGGGATCATTGAAAACTATCGTGAAATCCGGGAAGACCTGGCAGGACACGGCATCGGGTTTGAGACAGAAACAGATACCGAAACCGTAGCACTCTTGACCCGCCACTACTTGGACGGCGGTAGAACACCCGTCGAAGCAGCGTTTGAAACGCTTGATCGGTTGGAAGGTGCCTTTGCCCTGGCTTTCTTGTTTGACGGGGAAGAGGACCTGATTGTTGCGGCTCGGAAGGGTTCCCCGCTCGCCATCGGTCATGGTGAGGGCGAGATGTATGTCGGATCAGACGCCATCGCCTTGGCCCCTCTGACCGACCGGATCACCTATCTTGAAGAAGGCGACCGCGCCATTGTCACGCGGGCTGGCGTCGAAATCCGGGACGAAAAGAACAGGTTGGCCAACCGGCCGGTCAAAACCGTGTCCATCGACAACACGCGCATCGACAAGGCCGGCCACAAGCATTTCATGGCTAAAGAGATTGCAGAGCAACCCAAAGTTATCGCCGACGCATTGAACTATTACATCAATACGGACAACTCCGTGGAGTTTCCCGGAGGGGCCATTGATTTCGGCGAGGTGGACCGGATTGTCATGGTCGCTTGCGGGACAGCTTACTTTGCCTGCCTTGTTGCGAAATATTGGTTTGAGCAGGTTGCACGTATCCCTGTTGAGGTCGATATCGCATCGGAGTTCCGGTACCGGGAGCCCCCGATCCCCAGCCGAACTCTCGCGCTTTTTGTCAGCCAATCTGGAGAGACTGCCGATACCCTGGCTGCTTTACGGTATTGCCAAGGTCGCGCCGACACAATCCTGTCCGTTGTGAATGTGCCTGAAAGCTCCATCGCGCGGGAAAGCGACCTGGTCCTACCCATCCTCGCGGGCGTCGAAGTTGGCGTCGCCTCCACCAAAGCGTTCACCTGTCAGATTACGGTTCTGTTCCTCTTGGCGCTCAATGCAGCTGAACAGCGTGGGGAACTATCGCCAGCAAACAGGGCGGATCATCTTTCTGCGCTGCAATCGATGCCATCAGTGATCAGCCAAGCATTGGATCAAAGCGATGCGATCCGCCGCGCGTCGATCCGTTTGTCCGAGTCGCGCGACGTTCTTTTCCTGGGTCGCGGCGTCATGTACCCGCTCGCCCTCGAAGGCGCCTTAAAGCTGAAAGAAATCAGCTACATACATGCCGAAGCTTATGCTTCTGGCGAATTAAAGCATGGGCCCATCGCTCTAATCGACAAACATATGCCCGTGGTCGTTATGGCGCCGCGAGATGCCCTATTCGACAAAACGGTCTCGAATATGCAAGAGGTGCTGGCGCGGAAGGGCAAAGTGATCCTGATCTCCGATGACGCAGGTATCGAAGAAGCCGGAAAGGACGTCTGGACATCGATCCGGATGCCCACCATTCCGCCGCTGCTGACACCCATCCTCTACGCAATCCCGGCGCAGCTTCTGGCCTATCACACGGCAGTCGCCAAAGGGACGGATGTGGATCAACCCCGCAATCTGGCAAAATCGGTGACGGTGGAATAATGGCGAAGCAATTCGAAAAGCTGGATCCGGCGCATATCAAATTCATCCAGGATCAGCACATGTATTTCACCGCCAGCGCTGCCCCGGATGGACGTGTGAACGTTTCGCCGAAGGGCATGGACAGCTTGCGGGTCTTGGATCCCAATCGCATCGCTTGGCTGAGTGTGACCGGAAGCGGCAACGAGACGGCAGGACATTTGTTGGAGCACCCCCGCATAACACTCATGTGGTGTTCATTCACGACGCGACCCCTGATTTTGCGCGCTTATGGTACTGCACACGCCATTTATCCCGAAGATGCAGAATGGACTGATTTGGCAAAAGTCTTTCCAGAGTATCGCTCGGCCCGCCAAATTTTTGATATGTCGATCGATTTGGTACAAACCTCGTGCGGGTATGCCGTGCCGTTCATGGACTTTCAGGGAGAGCGGGATACCCTGAAGAAGTGGGCCGATGATAAGTCAGATGAAGATCTGCGAGCCTACAAAAGAGAAAAAAACCAAAAGACTATTGATGGCAAAGCCACTGGCCTTCCCGTCTAGCCTCGTGCAGGGTGGCGCCCCATGCCGGACACCGTCGATTTCGAGACCCATCTGAACGAACTTAAAGCGTTAGCTGACCCGGGTCGCGTGGCGGGGATGGCCGCGTATCACAAAGTTCGGCGGAGTTATCTTGGTGTCTCTAACCCCCAGATTAATGATCTGACCAAGACATGGCGCCAAACCTTGTCTGTTGAGGATCGGATCACAGTGGCGGACGCGCTGTGGAAAACCGACATTTACGAGGCGCGACTGGCAGCCGCTAAGATGCTCACCCAAGCGCGCATAAGACCCGACGCAGGCGTGTGGCAACTACTGACTTCGTGGCTGCCCGATTTCGATAGTTGGGCGATAGCTGATCATGTCTGTATGGCAGGTCAAAGGAGGCTGCTTGCGGATCCAAGCCGGCTCGATATCGTCGAGAGCTGGACGCAATCCGAGCATATGTGGACCCGACGCGCAGCCTTAGTGATGACCTTGCCCTGGACCAAGCAGAACCACCCGAAACCTGAGGATCTCGACCGGCGAGACCGCATATTGGGGTGGGCCGCGGGTTATGTCCCGGACAGGGACTGGTTTATTCAAAAAGCGATCGCTTGGTGGCTCAGAGAGCTTTCAAAGCACGACGCACCCCGCGTAGACGCGTTTCTGTCGAAGCATGGTGACGCGATGAAGCCTTTCGCCCGGAAAGAAGCTGGACGGTTTCTGGCAAAGCCGTAAATTTCCCTACGTTGCTTCGACAGAGACCTCGACGAGATCAGTGAGGGAGGCGCCCAATGCCTGCATCGCCCGGACTGAAATCTGGCTACCCGAGCCAGGTTCGGCATCAAGCGGTTGCAATGTGACAGCGACGACAACGCCGCGGTACCGAACCTGCCCGGCACGTTCGGTGCTCACCAGAGGTGTTTTTAGCCACATCCCTCCAATACTCGGATCTCCAAGCGAAATGACGGTGGTCCCTAAGGCCGATCCACTGCCGACCGGTGGTGGCAGCGTGGCGTCCGGAACTGCCGATCCTGTTGGGGGCTCTTCCGTCTCAAAAGAATCAAGCGGTTCGATTTCAGTCGCTTCGACAGGCGCTGCTGCAGGCAAGACAGCGTCATCCCCGCCGCCGAACAACCCACGAGTTGTGTCGCATCCACCCAAGGCCAAAACTGATAGGATCAAAAAGTATCTCATGGCAACAACTGTACTGAGCTGCCGAATGCGCTGCAATTGACAAGTGAGGTCTTGCAGCCACTCCGGCGCGTGAGTACCTTTCCGGCATGAGCGCTCCATTAATAGATCCATTCGCCCGTGCCATCACCTATTTGCGTGTCTCCGTGACCGATCGGTGCGACTTCCGCTGTGTTTATTGCATGTCGGAAAACATGACATTCCTTCCCAAAAAGGAACTGCTGACCCTGGAAGAGTTGGACCGCATGTGTTCGACCTTTGTCCGCCTCGGCGTCCAAAAACTCCGTATTACTGGCGGGGAACCATTGGTGCGGCGGGATATTATGACGTTCTTCAGGTCGATGACCCGTCATCTAGACAGCGGCGCGTTGAAAGAACTGACAATTACGACCAATGGATCACAGTTGGAGCGCTTTGCCGACAAGCTGTACGATGCAGGCGTGCGTCGCATCAATGTCTCCCTTGACACACTGGATGAGGACAAATTCGCCGCCATCACGCGGTGGGGACGTTTGCCCCAGGTGCTGCGAGGCATCGACGCCGCGCAAAAGGCAGGGCTTCGGATCAAGATCAACGCCGTTGCGCTTAAGGGGTTCAATGAAGACGAGCTTCCCAAGATCACCGAATGGTGTGCGGAGCGGGACATGGACCTTACCTGGATCGAGGTTATGCCCATGGGCGATATTGGCAACGAAAACCGCCTGGGCCAGTACTGGTCACTGAAAGACGTCCGCAAGACCTACGAACAGCATTACGCGGTGACCGATCTGGCCGAACGCAGCGGCGGCCCAGCGCGTTACGTGCGGTTGGAAGAAACCGGCCAAAAGATTGGCTTCATCACACCGCTCTCACATAACTTCTGCGAAAGCTGCAACCGCGTACGCCTGACCTGCACCGGTGAGCTGTATATGTGCCTTGGCCAAGAAGACATGGCCGATCTCCGCGCGCCGCTGCGTGATCATCCGGACACGGAAGCGCCATTGGAAGCTGCAATTCGGGCGGCAATTGATCGCAAGCCCAAAGGCCATGATTTTGACTATTCGCGCCAGCGTCTGGATGGACAGATGCCGCGCCACATGAGTCATACAGGCGGCTGATGACACCCCCGCCCCATAGGGCGACGCATAGTCCAACAGCCCTCTACAAGATTTACCGAAGTGCCATGACGGCCCTCGCGCCAGTTGCGTGGCACGTCGTGTCTCGCAAGCTGAAACGGCACAACGTGCCGGCTCTTCGCATGCATGAGCGCCTGGGCCACGCAAGCATCGCCCGCCCCGCGGGCCCGCTGGTGTGGTTCCATGGGGCCAGTGTCGGCGAAAGCCTGTCGGTCTTGGCTTTGATCAATGCCTTTCTGGACCGTCGCCCTGACCTCAATATTCTTATGACGTCCGGAACCGCCACGTCTGCCGAAGTATTGGCCAAGCGCATGCCCGACGGGTGCCAACACCAGTTCGCACCGCTTGACGCGGTTGGACCCGTGGATCGGTTTCTAGAGCATTGGCGCCCGGATGCGGGCATCTTTGTAGACAGCGAGATTTGGCCAAACATGCTGGTCCGTGCGCATGCCGCCGGGACACGCCTGGCCTTGGTGAATGCGCGCTTGTCCCGCAAATCAGCGGAAGGCTGGTCGAAGTACCCAAAAACCAGCGCATTTGTCTTGGACCAGTTCGATCTTATCGTCACGCAAAACCGACAAAACACACAGTTTATGCGCGACATGGGAGCTGACGAGAGCCGACTGCACAATGGTGTTAATCTCAAGTCCCTGGCCGCGCCCTTACCCGTTGATGAGCTTGAACTAGCCCGTTTGCGTGGCCTAATCGGCGAACGGCCCGTTTGGGTGGCCGCCTCCACGCACAAGGGCGAAGAAGAAACCATCCTCGCGGCACATGCCAAGGTTCGACAACGCATCCCTGAGGCGCTTCTCGTTTTGGTTCCAAGGCATCCGGAACGCGGGGATGAGGTGGCACAGTTGATTTCCATGGGTCGATTAAGCACTGCGCGCCGCTCAGAAGGAGAAACACCGGGCACCGACACCGATGTCCTGCTGGCTGACACACTTGGCGAAATGGGCCTGTGGTACGGTCTATCCGACATCGTTTTTGTCGGTGGGTCTTTGCGGGCGATAGGCGGACATAACCCGTTTGAAGTCGCCAACGCTGGCGGGGCCGTGATCTCGGGCCCGTATGTCAGCAATTTCACCGAGACATATGAAGCGATGGAACGCATAGGCGCCGCACGCGTCGCTGAAAGCAGCGATGAAATCGCTACCGCTGTGTTGGGGTATCTGGAGGGCCCCAAAGCCCTGGCAGATGCCACACAAGCTAGCGTCCGATTTGTCGAAACGCATGCCAACAAATTGGACGAAGTTACCAGTCTGCTGATGGGCACGCTGAAGCTGACCGATGAGGATCCGCGATGATCAACGCAAATGAGATTGAGGTGATCGCACCCAATTTTAAAAAGCGTCACTCGGGTGTTACGTCGACGGTGTTACGCCTCGTTCCTTTGCAAGCGCGCGATATTGGCATTGTTGCAAGCGGTCCGGACCTACCACCTGACGTCCCGAATATAAGTCCTGGCAAGCTGTTGTTCCTTCCTGGTCGCGCTTCGGGGGCGCCGCGTGTCTGGCATGCACGGCGCAATAACGAAATGCTGGCGGGACTCGCGTTCAAGTACATTGCACGCAAAAAGCTGAAGCTGTTGTTTACCTCGGCAGCGCAACGAAAGCACACCTATTTCACCCGTTGGATGATCAGGAAAATGGATGCGATCATAGCGACCTCAAGCAAATCTGCCAGTTTTTTGGAGCGTGAGTCCAAAGTCATCAATCACGGCATTGATTGCACGGTCTTTACCCCGTCTGAGGATCGCAAAGCGCTTCGACGCAAATTGGAACTCCCAGAAACTGGCCCTCTGATTGGTTGTTTCGGACGTATTCGACACCAAAAGGGCAATGACCTGTTCATAGATGCGGTCATTAAAGCGTTCGACCGAAAGGCGCCGGGAACGGCTCTTGTGATGGGGCGAGCGACAGACGACAACGCAGACTATCTGGCGGATTTGAAATCGAAAGTCGCGGGCGCAGGATATGGAGACAGGGTCGTGTTTCGCGACGAAGTACCCATGGAACAACTCGCGGACCACTTTCGGGCCCTTGATCTCTACGTTGCGCCACAACGCTGGGAAGGGTTTGGGCTCACACCACTAGAAGCGATGGCGTGTGGTGCGCCGGTCGTCGCAACGCGCGTCGGCGCGTTCGAAGACCTCATCCTGGATCAAAAGACGGGATACTTGGTCGATATCGAAGACGTGGCCGCCATTGCGGACCGGCTAGAGAAACTGCTGACCGACGATGAACTCAGGGAGCAGATGGGACGTGCCGCGCGCCATCGCGCGACACAGGAATTCACTCTACAAAAAGAAGCCGACGCGATCATCCAAGTGTATCGCCAGCTACTAGCCGAATGATGTGCTAGGCCGCGGGCATCCGGCTTTCGACGATCTCCGCCCACCAGCTGCACCCGGCAGGGATGGCTTCATCGTTGAAGTTATACTCGGGGTGATGGACGGATGCCGTGTCGCCATTGCCAACCAGGATGTAGGCGCCAGGGCGCTCTTCCAGCATGAAGGCGAAGTCCTCACCGCCCATGACTAATGGTGCGTCATCACATTGTCCCGACACCTTGCGGGCCACATCGGCGGCAAAGGCAGTCTGCTCTTCGCTATTGACCATGACCGGATAGCCGCGGTGATAGGTGACGTCTGCTGTGCCGCCAAAGGTGGTGCAGATCCCGTCACAAATCTCTTTGATCCGTTTTTCGGCCAGATCGCGTGCTTCGGTCGACATGGTGCGCACGGTGCCTTTCAGCTGAACCGTTTGCGGGATGACGTTGAACGCTTTTGACGATGTTTCAAAGGACGTCACCGACACGACGATCTGATCCACAGGATCGGCATTTCGGCTGGCGATCGTTTGCAACGCGAGAACTGCCTGCGCCGCCATCACGGTGGTATCTACGGTTTCTTGTGGCTTTGCCGCGTGACCACCCTTGCCTTCCAACGTGATGTCGAACTGGTCGGTTGCGGCAAAAAATGCGCCGGGCCGAATGGCGAACGAACCGACGGGTTTGCCAGGCCAATTGTGCATGCCATAGACCTCTTGGATACCCCAGCGGTCCATCATGCCATCGTCACACATCTCCTTTCCGCCGCCGCCGCCTTCTTCGGCGGGTTGGAAGATCACGACCACGGTGCCATCGAAATTCCGCGTCTCGGCCAAATATTTCGCAGCGCCCAGCAACATGGCCGTGTGCCCGTCATGTCCACAAGCGTGCATGGCACCCGGCGTTTTTGACGCATAGTCGAGCCCGGTCTGCTCGTGGATAGGCAATGCGTCCATGTCAGCGCGTAGTCCGATCACCTTGCCCGCGCTGTCCGTCTTGCCTTTGATGACGCCAACGACACCGGTTCGACCAATCCCGGTGACAACCTCATCCAAACCGAATTCCTGCAATTTTTCGGCCACCATGGCGCTGGTGCGGTGTGTCTCGAACAAGATCTCGGGATTCTCGTGCAAATCCCGACGCCATTCGGTGATTTCAGTCTGCAGTTCTGCAAATCGGTTCTTAACAGGCATGTACTGGGTTCCTTTCGTATTCACTGGGTACGCGCGAATTTTCGTAGAAAAACCAAGCGCTTACGCCACTTTCATGCGGGTCTCGACCATCTCGGCCAGCCAGGAACAGCCAACCGGTATGATTTCGTCGTTAAAATCGTATTTGGGATGGTGCAATCCGGCACTGTCCCCGTTGCCCAGACGGATATAAGCCCCGGGCCGCTCCTGCAACATGTAGGCGAAGTCCTCTCCGCCCATCACCATCGGGGACAGCTCACAATCGCCCGTCACTTTCCGTGCTACCGATTGCGCATGTCCGGTTTCGTCCTCGGAATTGATCAGCACTGGATACCCTTCGGGAAAATCGAAATGTGCCTC
>CAYODE010000135.1:0-9847 GCA_964402685.1 uncultured Aestuariivita sp.
TCGCCAAGATCGGAACTGTGCGTCCGACCGAGCAATTCATTATCGAGCGTTATTCCCACGTGATGCATATCGTATCGAACGTGGTGGGTGAGCTGGACGAAGGCAAAGACGCGGTTGATGCGTTTTTTGCGGGCATGCCAGCAGGCACCGTGTCCGGCGCCCCGAAAGTGCGGGCCATGGAAATCATCGATGAGCTCGAGCCGGAAAAACGTGGCGTCTATGGCGGTGGCGTCGGCTATTTCAGCGCCGGAGGTGATATGGACATGTGTATCGCGCTGCGCACGGCCGTTGTGAAAGATCAAACCCTCTATATCCAAGCGGGTGGCGGTGTCGTTTATGATAGCGATGCACAGGCCGAATACGATGAAACGGTGCACAAATCGAACGCCATACGTCGGGCAGCCGAAGACGCCGCCAGATTTACCGGGTCTGGCAATCGGTGACATCTCAAAGGTGTTTCACCAAACGGTGATGGTAATTGATTTGCGGGTGTCGTGGCCCTTGGGCACGGTTGTTTGAGACTGCCCAAAGCTAAGTGATCTTATGGCCAAATCATCAAAACGAAAGAAAAAGCCCCAAAATCCCGTTGCGCAAACACCGCAGTCTCGTTCGCGGCGCGCGGCGATTTTCCTGGGCGGCGCTGCAGTGGTCGCTGGGGTTGGCTTGTTTTCTGTCAACGCTGTTCAGGCGACGGTGGCCGAACATGATCTGACCCGCATTGGCACGGGGACACCCACGATCGTTCAGATCCACGATCCGCAATGCAGCCTGTGCACAGCGCTACAGCGCGAAACTCGACGCGCGCTGCGGGATCTCCCGGATGATGCCTTGACCTATCTGATTGCCAACATCCGAAACGAGGATGGCGCGGCTTTCGCCAACAGGCATGGTCAGCCGCATGTCACGTTGCTTTTGCTCGATGGGCAGGGAACAGTCCAAGAAGTGATCAACGGCGTGCAAGACCACGCGGACCTGTTCCGCGCATTTGAACGGCACATCGCCCGCAACGCACGAGACAGCTAAGACCTACTGTGTGTCTGCTTGAGTTGTCAAAACCGCGGACGCAGGAGCCAACGCGACCCGATTTGCCCGATCCTGAAGTCCCCAAAGCAAAAGGGCCGAAACAGTGTCGGGACGTACGCGACCCAACATTATGACGCCACCTTCCTGCCCGGCCCGGAACGCCGCTTGATCCAGAAATCGGCGCATAACAGTCGGCGTCTGGTTGGCTCCGTCAAAATCCCGAAACACGAATGCGGACGGCACCCCCTCACGCTCGGCAAGTTTTTGTACCGTATTCAATCCTGAGTTCTGCGTGATGAACCCATACCCTTTATCACGCAGGATTGCCGTGACTTGATCCGACAGCGGTCGCGATCCTTGCACGCCGCTTCCGATCCCTTCAATCACCCCGATGGCCTCGCTCATGGTCGACATAGCAACTTCAAGCGTGGCCTCTGCATCTTCAGGTGCTGCGTCAAGCGGCAGGTCCAATAGTGCAAGCACTTCGAATCCCGCGGCTCGGTATCGATTCATCTTCTCTTCCGCATTTGGATCGAATGGGTCGATTGCAAAGGTCAGTGGATACGGAAACGTTTCAAGCGCTTCGCCCCCAATCGAACTTTCGCCATCAATCAACACGATACCCATCAGCGGTTTGCCATCTGGATTATTGAATGGTGCGGCGAACTGTTCGATTGGAGCCCCAGCCGCTTGTTCAGATGGCTCGGTAGCTGGCGCCTCTTCGGGGTCTACGGTCGCCGCACCTACCGTCGGCAGCGTTGTCGCAGCCGTGCTTCTCTCGGTGATCGGCGCCACACGCTGTCCAATGCTCGGACTAGGCGCTGTACCGGGTGCTTCGGTGGTCGCTGTCGGATCTTCCTCAGGGTCCGCAGGCGCCTCCGGCTCAACCCGCGGTAGGCTAGAGACACGGGGTTCCGGTACGGTCTCAGATGGCGCCTCCTCGGTAGCAGCATCTTGCTCATCCACCGCTGCGATGTCGGTTTCGGGTGCTGTTTCAACCGCTTCAGGTGCAGGCTCCGGTGTTTCGGACGTCTCAGCAACATCAGCACTGTCACCGGTTTCCACAGGCTCGGACGTGTCAGAGATTTCAGCCGTTTCCAAAGTTTCAGCTGTTTCCACCGATACCACGGATTCCGCAGGCTCCGTTGTATCTTCTTCGCCAAATCCTGATGTTTCTTCTACGGATGGGGGCGGCGTCGGTTGCGCCGGCTCCGTCGAAATTCTCAATTCCTCCGACACCTCAGGCGCGGTCGGCGTTGTGGTCTCTGCCACAACTGTCGGAGCCGTCTCCGTAGAGACCGCGACAGACGGTGGTTTGACCTCAGGATCAGTGGATTCTGCCAAAGGCTCCGCGGCTCCGACGGTCGGTGCCGCGGCCGGTGTCGTATCAGCTTCTTCCAATGCGGTAAGCGTGTCCGTTTCCGGCGCTGCAGGACTGGCGGGTTGCTCTGTCGTACTATCGGTGGCCGATACCGACGGTTCGGGAAGCGGTGCAGGTGCCGTTGAAATGGCAGGTTCGCTCACTTCGAGTTGATTGCTCTCCACGGCTGGTGCCTGCGGGAGCGGATTTGACACGGAAACGACGGCCGCCCCGCCCACAGATAGAACGCTACCCCAGATTAATCCGCTCAAGTAACCACGTGCCACGTTAAACTCCTGCCTGTCACAGCCAAGCCCGTGTCGGGCAAGGCGCCATACTCTTCGGGTGACCGTCTAAGCAGTCTTGGGCCCCGATCTGCCTTATGTCGGGGTGCACCTCTTGACGCTGCTGCGCAACCCTGAACATGTATGCCCTTATACCGCGAGAGGGATGCAAACCTCTAGCCCTTTCATGAACAACGGCGATCCGACTGATGCTGCTTTTGATCGACAACTACGACAGTTTCACTTGGAACCTGGTGCATTACTTGGGCGAACTTGGGGCGGATGTCGCAGTTCACCGGAACGATGCGCTGGACGTGCAAGCGGCGATGGCCCTCAACCCAGCTGGTATTTTGTTGTCGCCTGGTCCCTGCGATCCAGACCAGGCGGGCATTTGCCTGGCCCTGACCACAGCGGCCGCCGAAGCGCAAATTCCCCTGATGGGCGTCTGCCTTGGCCATCAAACCATCGGACAGGCTTTTGGCGGTGACGTGGTGCGCTGCCATGAGATTGTGCACGGGAAAATGGGCATGATGCATCACACGGGTCAGGGTCTGTTTGCAGGACTGCCGACACCATTCGAGGCCACTCGCTACCACTCGCTGGTTGTTGACCCGGCCACCCTGCCCGACTGTCTGACCGTAACGGCGCATCTGGAAGATGGCACGATCATGGGCCTGCAACACAAAACGCTGCCGATCCACGGTGTGCAGTTTCATCCTGAATCCATCGCCTCCGAACACGGGCACGCCCTGTTGAAGAATTTTATGGACACAATGAAGGTCCCCGCATGAGCGACGCCTTAAAACCACTGATTGACGCCGCAGCCAATGGTCCACTTTCCCGCGCGCAGGCAGAGGAGGCGTTTGCCATCCTCTTTGATGGCGAAGCCACCCCCAGCCAGACTGGCGGTTTGCTGATGGCGTTGCGCACACGCGGGGAAACCGTTGATGAGTTTGCCGCTGCCGCTGCGGTGATGCGGGCCAAATGCAACGAGGTGCGCGCACCCGAAGGCGCGATGGACATCGTTGGCACAGGAGGCGATGGAAAGGGCACACTGAATATCTCAACTGCGACCGCCTTCGTCGTGGCAGGTGCCGGCGTACCCGTCGCAAAACACGGAAATCGGAACCTGAGCTCGAAATCCGGCGCGGCGGACGCGCTGATACAAATGGGCATCGATGTCATGGTCGGCCCGGAAGTTGTTGAAAAAGCGCTCAAAGAGGTCGGCATCGGCTTTATGATGGCGCCGATGCACCACCCCGCGACAGCGCATGTCATGCCGACCCGGGCTGAGCTGGGCACGCGGACGATCTTCAATATTCTGGGGCCACTAACAAACCCCGCAGGTGTCAAACGCCAATTGACCGGTGCGTTCTCCCGCGACTTGATCCGACCAATGGCCGAAACACTAAGCGCTTTGGGCTCTGACCGCGCGTGGCTCGTGCATGGCTCTGACGGGACCGATGAATTGACCATAACTGGCGTCAGCTGGGTTGCCGCCTTGGAAGACGACCAAGTGAAAGAGATCGAGCTGCACCCCGAAGACGCAGGCCTGCCCGTGCACCCTTTCGAAGATATTCTGGGCGGCACACCAGAAGAGAACGGCGTTGCGTTCCGCGCCCTACTGGACGGTGCCCCATCCGCCTATCGCGACGCTGTCTTGCTGAACGCAGCGGCTGCTCTGGTCGTCGCCGAAGCGGTGCCCGATCTTAGGGAAGGTGTGGACATGGCTGCGCAGTCGATCGACAGCGGGGCTGCAAAAGACAAGATCGCTGCATTGGCACAGATCACCCAAGGATCATCATGACCGAGACCATTCTGGACAAAATTAAAGCCTATAAGCTTGAAGAGGTTGCCGCAGACAAAGCGGCCAAACCCCTCGAAGCCGTTGAGGCGGAAGCGCATGAGGCGTCGCCCGTCCGTCCCTTTGCCGAGGCCCTTTTGATGGCGTCGCGCACCGGGTACGGTTTGATCGCTGAGATCAAGAAAGCCAGCCCGTCCAAAGGGTTAATCAGACCGGACTTCAATCCGCCCGCCCTTGCGCAAGCCTATGAGGCCGGTGGAGCGACCTGCCTGAGTGTGCTGACCGACACTCCCAGCTTTCAAGGCGCGAAGTCTTTTCTGACCGAGGCGCGGGAAGCGTGCAGCCTGCCTGCGCTGCGCAAGGACTTTATGTACGACACCTATCAGGTGGCCGAAGCACGTAGCTTGGGTGCGGATTGTATCCTGATTATCATGGCCAGCGTCTCCGACGATCAGGCGGCCGAGTTGGAAGCCGCGGCCGCCGAATGGGGCATGGATGCGCTGATCGAAGTGCATGACCGCGCGGAGCTGGATCGCGCAGCCGAGTTGAAAAGCACGATGATCGGGATCAACAACCGGAATCTCAACACGTTTGAGACCACGTTGGACACGACCCGGCAATTGGCCAAATTTGTACCCGAAGGTCGAATGATCGTGTGCGAAAGCGGGCTGAACACGCCCGAAGACCTGGCGGAGATGGCCCGCTATGGCAGCCGCACCTTCCTGATTGGGGAAAGCCTGATGCGGCAGGACGATGTGCGCGCGGCCACTGAAGCGCTTTTGGCCAATCCTTTGACAATGGGGGCAATGTAATGGCGCTCACGCATTTTGATGCAAAGGGCGATGCGCACATGGTCGATGTGTCGGACAAGGCCGTGACCGACCGGATCGCCACTGCAACCGGATGGGTCAAGATGGCGCAAGAGACGTTCGAGCTGATCTCGGAAGGACGTGCAAAGAAGGGCGATGTTTTGTCCGTCGCTCGCTTGGCCGGGATCATGGGCGCAAAGAAAACGCCCGATCTCATTCCGTTGTGCCATCCCTTGCCGGTGACCAAGGTTGCCGTAGAACTTACTCTTGATCCGGCATTGCCCGGTGTGCGGATCGAAGGCACGGTCAAAACAACCGGTCAAACTGGCGTCGAAATGGAAGCGCTAACCGCCGTATCCACCGCTGCGCTGACGGTCTATGACATGGTGAAAGCCGCCGACAAGGCCATGGAAATTGGCGGAATCCACGTGACCCTGAAAGACGGCGGAAAATCGGGCCGGTACGAGGCGTCATGATCTCAGTTGACGAGGCGCTGGACGAGCTTCTGGCCCTGGCCACCCCACTGGCGCACGAATACGTGCCGCTGATCCACGCAGCGGGACGCGTTCTGGCCGACCCTGCCATCGCTCTGCGCGACCAGCCGCCATTTCCCGCATCGTCCATGGACGGCTACGCGATCAAGTCAGCCGAGGCGGAATTGCATGTGCAGCTCAAGGTTATCGGAGAGGCAGCGGCGGGTCACCGGTTCGAAGGGACTGTGGGCGCTGGTCAGGCCGTGCGGATCTTTACTGGCGCACCTGTGCCAGAAGGCGCAGATTTTGTTGTGATCCAGGAAGATGTCGAGCGGACAGGCGATTTGATCACGATCGTCGACGATCCGGGATCCAAGACGAATGTACGGCCCGCCGGCGGGGATTTCGCCAAGGGAACACGCATTGACGCACCGCGCCGTCTCAGCGCGCAAGACGTGGCTCTGCTGGCCTCAATGAACATCCCGAATGTCACGGTGGCGCGCAAACCAGATGTTGTGTTGATTTCGACCGGTGACGAATTGGTGCTACCCGGCGAAGAGCCCGGACCGGATCAGATCATTGCGTCGAACACGTTTGGTCTGAAAGCGATGCTCGACAGTTTGGGCGCGCACGCCCGCATTTTACCGATCGCTCGCGATAACGAAGCCTCGCTGAAGACGGCCTTCAAATTGGCGAAGGGTGCGGATCTGATCATAACCATCGGAGGGGCCTCGGTCGGGGATCATGACCTTGTCGGCGATGTATCTGCGGATCTGGGCATGGATCGATCTTTTTACAAAGTGGCCATGCGCCCCGGTAAACCCCTGATGGCGGGGCGTATGGGCGATGCGATGATGATTGGCCTGCCTGGCAACCCTGTCTCGGCCATGGTCTGCGGACATGTCTTTGTCGCACCCGTCATCGCCAAGATGCAGGGGTTGGGCGACACGCGACCATCTCCCCTTTCCGCTGTTCTGGCCGAACCCATTTCCCAAAACGGCCCCCGCACCCATTACATGCGCGCTGTTGTCGAAAACGGCAGAGTGACGGCTTTTGATCGTCAGGATTCAAGTTTGCTGACCATCCTCAGCCAGGCCAATGCCCTGTTGATCAGACCGCCACATGATCCGGCGCGCGCGGCCGGTGCGCCTGTGTCCTACATCGAGATCTGATTCTCTCGATAACCAGAATTCGGCAAAGATTGCGGTGCCAACAGCCAGATTCACATCAAAAGTTGACACAAAACAAGAACATCAGTAGAACAAACAGTAACCTATGCCAAATGGGGTAACCGAGCATGTTAACTAAGAAACAACTGGATCTGCTGGAATTCATCCACAAACGCCTGCAGCGTGATGGGGTGCCGCCCAGCTTTGACGAAATGAAACTCGCGTTGGATCTGCGGTCGAAATCCGGGATCCATCGATTGATCACAGCACTGGAAGAACGCGGCTTTATCCGACGTCTGGCGCATCGCGCCCGCGCGATTGAGATCGTGAAGCTGCCTGAGTCCCTTGGCGGGGAGCCCAGCACAGGCTTCACCCCCCGCGTGATTGAAGGCGACAGGCCGGACAGCACGCCTGCCGCGGCCCAACCTGTCGAATTGCACGCGATTGAAGTCCCGGTAATGGGGCGCATCGCCGCCGGCGTACCCATAGCTGCCATTAGTGAAGTGTCACACAACGTGGCTGTGCCGGGCCAGATGTTAAGCGGCGCCGGCAATCACTACGCGCTGGAGGTCAAAGGCGACTCGATGATCGACGCGGGCATCAATGATGGCGATGTTGTTGTGATCCGCGAAACGACCACGGCCGATAATGGCGATATCGTTGTGGCGTTGGTCGAAGATCAGGAAGCCACGCTGAAGCGGTTCTTCCGCAAAGGGAATGCAATTGCGCTCGAAGCCGCCAACCCGGCCTACGAGACGCGCGTCCTGCCCGAAGACAAGGTCAAAGTCCAAGGGCGTTTGGTCGGCCTGATCCGCACCTACTGACGGGATTTAGTCCTGCTGCGCCGTTCGGATCCTTTGATCCGGGCGGCGTTTTGCGTTCCACAGGCGGTCTCCGCTGAGTGCGGACGCGGTTCGAAAGACATCTTTCTCGATCGACAGGCTTCCAAGATCCGCTAGACGGTTCGCGTCCAGAAGATGGCATGCGCCCACCAACTCCTTTTCAAAACTCGTGATAATGATCTGCCCTGTCTTGCACTCGCCAAAGGCTTCGGACGCAGACTTGCGAGTCAGGTGAATAATCTCCCAACCAACCACGTGCATCCGCGCGACCCCATCCAGACTTGCCTCCCACCGCGCATTGGCGTCAGCCTGAGACACCGGTTCCCCGTCATTTTCAAGCCAAGTACGCGCAACAAAACCGGCGCCGCGTGGTTTTGACAGAGCGCGCCCATCGTCGGTCATGACACCAACAAGCGCTCCTCCTTCGGCCACGAGGACATCAGGTCGCTCGACCCCAAACCACATCAATGCGGCCAGAGCAATCGGCGCAAGACCAGCGAAACGCCAGCGACCTTGCCACAGGACAACGAACAATGCGCCACATGCAAAGAACGGCAGAACAAGCACGGGCGGGCTGGGAACAAACCGCCGCGCCCCGTCCAAACCAGCGACCCACTCGGCAACCCACAAGATCCACTGAATCCCCCACCCCATGACCCAAAGACCAAGTGCTTCCAGACCAAAGGGCACCAAAGCCGCTGCAAGCACGGCGGATGGCATGACCACGCTGCCCATCAAAGGCACGCTCAGAAGATTGGCCAGCAAACCGTAATGCGCAACAGCATTAAAATGCGCAGCGCCCACTGGGGCGGTTGCGAGCCCGGCAATCAAAGACGACAGCAGGACGCCTAGCACGGCTTTCGCCCAAACCGGTCCCGGCAAGGCGACCTCGGCATCTCGCATCCAGCCATAGACAGCAACAAGCGCGGTGGTTGCGGCAAAGGACATCTGAAAGCCGGGACCTAACAATGCCTCTGGCCGTAGAAACAGAACGATCATGGCTGCCAATGCGACGGATCTGAGCGAGATTGCCCGCCTATCCACCATAATCGCCAAAAGCATGACTGCAGCCATCACAAACGCCCGTTCCGTGGCCACGCTGCTGCCCGATACAGCCAAATATCCTGCCGCTGATGCCAACGCGACGCCAGCTGCGATCTTGCGCACCGGCCAGCGCAGGGCCAACCACGGGATCAGGGCAAGCCCATAGCGCAGCGTTGCAAAGACAACGCCGACCAAAAGCCCCATATGAAGCCCGGAAATCGCGAGCAAATGCGCGGTGTTGGAGGCGCGCAACCATTCCAATGCCTCCTGGCTGACGCCGCTGCGATCTCCGGTCGTGACTGCGGCACCAAACCCACCAATGTCGCCGCCCTGCACCTCGATGATCCGGGCGGTCATTGCCCGACGCAGGCGTAACAGGACCAAACCTTCCGTGACCGGGACCGCTTGGACAAGCGGATTGCGCGTGTAGCCAACAGCACCCAAGCCCTGAAACCAGGCATGACGCCTGAAATCGAAACCGCCGGGCTCGACAGGGCCACCTGGCGGGGACAGATGCCCGGTTGTCATCACGCGCTGTCCCGGGATCAACGCAAAACTGGGCGCCCTGCCGTGCAACGCTACGCGCACCTGGGCCGGCGTTTTCCTTTCTGGAACACGGTCTAGGCTGACTTGATCCAAACGTATGCGGAGTGCGTCCGAACTTGATCTGTCGATGCCAACGATACGCCCTTCGATTGGACCATAGTACCGCCACTCCAATACTGGCGCGGCAACCTGATGCGCGCGCCAGCCGGCTGTGAGAAAACCCAAAGCGCACAGACACAAAGCCCAACCCAACACAGAGAGACCCGGCGGAAAAAATCGAACCACGACGAGGCTCAACACAGCGACCAGACCAGTGCCGACATAGACCGCCTGATCGGCCTCAAACCTCAACGCGAAGTAGGTTCCGATACCGCAGGCAAAAAACACCGGCGTCCATGGAAACAAGTATCCCCGTTGACGCAAAAGGATCAGATCCAATCCGGCCAACATGCGCATACTTGCCCCCACTACCCGGGATCGCTAGACAGGCGCC
>CAYODE010000136.1:0-9765 GCA_964402685.1 uncultured Aestuariivita sp.
ATAGCTTTGATCGCCAATGGAAATCTGGTTGAGCATGGAAACGCACGCGACATTTACCGCGCCCCGGACCGGGCCTTTACGGCCAGTTTCGTTGGTGAAAACAACATGCTGAGCGGCAAGGTCACCCAAGTCGAAGGCTCGGACGTGACCGTTGTCGCAAACAACGGTGTGGGTCTGCTGGTCGATCGACGTGGCAAAACTGTCAGTGTCGGTGATGACGTAACCCTGTCAATCCGCTCGGAGCTGACACGCATGGCGCCCGGGGACGGCGCGGGGGTCGCACAGCCGGGTCACAGCATACCAGGCAATTACCACGAGGCGGTTTATCTTGGCTTGACCACATCCCACCTAGTCAACGCGGGCACAGGGAGCGACGTCGTTTCCCGCGTTGTTGACGACCTTGATGTGATCCCGCAGAAAGACCAACCCGTTACTATGTATTGGCGTCCGGGCGACCTGAGACTGCATACAAACTGATCCTTAAGACGGAACGACACTTAAAATGTGGCCCAACCCTCGCGTTCCATATGAACTCGCCTCGCAACGGCGCAAGCTGGAGCCTTTGAATGGCAAACCGCTGATTGTTCATCTGGTGATGAACATCGAGTATTGGCCGTTTGACCGTCCTATGCCGCGTGGGATTATCCCGGCGCCACATGGCGCAACGCCAGCGCCACCCGACGTGCCGAATTACTCTTGGGTGGAGTATGGCATGCGCGTCGGCATGCCCAGGATCATGAAGATGACCCAAGATCGCGGGTTGCCGGTGTCCGCCTTCATGAACGCACAGGTCTGCGACGTCTATCCGTCCTTAACGTCGGCGGTGATTGACGCGGGCTGGGAGTTGGTGGGCCATGGCTGGTTTCAACAATCTCTGAAGCAGGTAGACGATGAAGCCACAGTGATCCGCCAAAGCTTGGACCGGCTTGAGGCGGCCTCTGGAACGAAAACCCGGGCCTGGTTGGGACCAGGTTTGGGAGAGACAAACGACACTGTCGATATTCTGAAAGCCGAGGGCGTTGAGTTCCTACATGACTGGGTGCTGGACGACTTGCCCGTTTGGCTGCGTACGAAACATGGGCCTATGGTGGGCTTGCCCTACACGTTTGAACTCAATGATGTGCCGATCTACGCCATTCAGCAAAGCACCAGCGAAGAAATGCTATCCCGGCTTAAAGCGACGGTCTCTGTCTTTGAGCGTGAGTTGGATCAAAACCCGCGTGTGATTACTTTGGCCCTGCATCCTCATATCATCGGCGTGCCGCATATCGCTTACTACTTTGAAAAAGCTCTGGATCTTCTCAGCGCTAGGGATGACACGGTCTTTGTGACCTCCAGCACAATGGGCGATTGGTTCATTGCGGCAGACGGCACACATGGCGCAGCGGTCGTAGACTATAATGAAGGCCCTCCGTCATGAGCGCGGCCGAGCCGTCAAAAGCTCTTCATGGGTTGCGCGTACTGGACCTAACCCGCGTTCGTGCGGGCCCGCATTGCTGCAGAGTCCTGGCCGATTTCGGCGCGGATGTGATCAAGGTCGATGCACCCGAGGGAATGGACGCCAATGCCGGTGTCAGCGGCAGTCGGCATGGGTACGACATGCTGAACCTGCACCGCAACAAACGTTCGATTACGCTGAACCTGAAACACCCAGAGGGACGCGCCCTGCTTTTGGAGATGGTGCGACAGGCCGATGTGGTGGTTGAAAACTTCCGCCCCGGCGTAAAAACACGTCTGGGCATCGACTACGACGCACTCAACGCTGAAAACCCCCGCATTATCCTCGCGTCGATTTCGGGCTTCGGGCAGGACGGACCTTACGAAAACAAAGCTGGTTTTGACCAGATTGCCCAGGGCATGGGTGGTTTGATGGGGGTCACCGGCTTTCCGGGTGAAGCGCCCACGCGCGCGGGCACAGCCGTGGCAGATCTCTCTGCCGGCCTTTATGCGGCAACAGGCATCCTTGTGGCTTTGGCGGAGCGTGCCCAGTCCGGCAAAGGCCAATGGGTCCAGACATCCCTGCTTCAAGCGCAAATCGCGCTGATGGATTTCCAGGCAGCGCGGTATCTGATGGACGGTGCCGTCCCCGGTCAGGCGGGCAATGATCACCCTACCGTCACGCCGATGGGCGTCGTCGCCACCAAAGACGGCCATATCAACCTTGGAGTTGGCGGTGATGGTCAATGGCGCGCGTTATGTGATGCGCTGGGGCACTCGGATTGGGGCGCCGACCCGGCCTATAGCACGATGGACGATCGTACGACCCGCCGGGACGAGATCTGGGACATGCTGCGTCCGATCTTTGCTGAGAAGTCGAGTGCTGAGTGGATCAAGATACTGGACGCGTATGGCGTCCCGGCTGGACCGATTTACCGGATGAACGAAGTCTTTGACGACCCGCAGGTCGACCATCTGGGCATGGCACAACCCGTCACACATCCGGTCCGCGGCGAGGTTCGTTTGGTTGCACAACCTGTCGATCTTTCCCGCACGCCCGCCGCGATTGTGACCGCGTCCCCTGATGCGGGTGAACACACCGAAAACGTTCTTTCCGAATACGGCATCACCGCCGAACGCATTGCAGAACTCCGCGCCGCCGGCGCAATCTAAGAAAAACAGGAAAACAACATGAACATGATCGACATGGACAACATATCGATTCCGGCCGCCGACGATTGGGCCGAGATCCGGGACGGCGTTGGCCGGCTTTGTGACGCGTTTCCCAATGAGTATTGGCTGAAGTTGGACAAAGAAGACAAATACCCGACCGAGTTCGTGCGCACTTTGACGGAGTCGGGTTTCCTAGGCGCGCTGATCCCTGAGGAGTACGGCGGATCAGGCCTGCCGCTCAGTGCGGCGGGTGTTGTTCTGGAAACCATCCATGAACGCGGCTGCAATGCGGCGGCCTGCCATGCGCAGATGTATACGATGGGGACAGTGCTCAAATACGGATCGGCGGAGCAAAAGCAGAAATACCTGCCCAGCATCGCAAGTGGGGATTTGCGTTTGCAAGCCTTCGGCGTGACCGAACCCACGACTGGAAGTGATACCACGCAGCTCAAAACCCGCGCCGAACGCACAGAAAGCGGTAGTTACATCGTCAACGGGCAAAAGGTCTGGACCAGCCGCGCGTTTGAATCCGATCTGATGCTTTTACTGGCCCGCACCACGCCTGCTGCTGAAGTGACCAAAAGGTCCGACGGGATGTCGGTGTTCCTGCTGGATATGCGCGATGCATTGGGTAACGGGCTGGAACTGCGCAAGATCGATGCAATGATCAATCACAACACATGTGAGGTCTTCATCGACAATCTGGAAATCCCGGCTGACACGCTGGTCGGTGAAGAAGGCAAAGGCTTCCGCTACATCGTCGACAGCATGAATGCCGAGCGCATTTTGATTGCCTATGAATGCATCGGCGACGCCAAATTCTTTATCCGCAAAGCTGTTGAATACGCCAACGACCGCAAGGTGTTTGGTGGCCCCATCGGCGCAAATCAAGGCATTCAATTCCCAATCGCTAAAGCCTATGCCGATGCGCAAGCCGCTGAATTAATGGTCAAAAAGGCCGCCGCCATGTTTGACGCCGGGCACAAGGCGGCGGCAGAGGCCAATATGGCCAAGATGCTGGCGGCAGACGCTTCATGGCAAGCAGCCGAGGTTTGTATGCAAGTCTTTGGCGGATTTGCCTTTGCCCGCGAATATGGGATCGAACGCAAGTGGCGCGAAGCGCGCTTGTACCAAACGGCACCGATTTCAAAGAACATGATTTTGGGCTATGTGGGTCAGCACGTGTTGGGACTGCCGCGCAGCTACTAATAAAGCAAGGTGTTAGACGGTGTCTGAGGCACCCGAATTCGAGGACAGAACCGCCGGGTCAAACATCCGGTGGTTTGTCCTTTTTGGCGTCTGGTTGATCTACTTCGCATTTGGCGTCGCAATTGCGTCGATGGCGCCCTTGGTCGCGCCAATTGGTCAGGAATTGGGGGCAGACAACGCCATCATGGGCGCCATCCTTGGCGCGTGGCCGTTGCTTTACATCGCGGCGGCCATCCCGTGTGGCATTCTGCTTGATAAGTTTGGCGCACGCGCAATGCTGCTCTGCGCGGCGTTGATCATGGCTGCCTCACTTGGAGCGCGAAGCGTCGCAGAAACACCACTGCAAATGTTTCTGGCCGTCGCGCTTTTCGGGATCGGGGGTCCACTGATCTCGGTTGGGGCCCCCAAGACGATCACTGGTCTGTTTGAAGGACAAGCCCGCGCGTCCGCCATGGGCGTATATGTCACCGGCCCCTACCTTGGCGGCATTATCGCCATGGCCCTCACAAACAGCGTCGCAATGCCTTTGGTCGGTTTTGAGTGGCGGAACGTCATGTTGCTCTATGCCGTCTTCATGCTTGGGTGTGGTGCGATCTGGATGGTCATTTCCGGGTACGCCTCGCGGCAAGACGTGCTTGGTGCGTCTGGTGACGCCAAAAAGTTCGACCTCGCCGCGTTCAGAGATATCCTGCACCTGCCTGACGTCCGACTGATCCTTGCGATGAGTATCGGGATCTTCTTCATCAATCATGCACTGAACAATTGGCTGCCAGAACTGTTGCAAGATCGCGGCTTCAGCGCAGTCGAAGCCGGTTACTGGGCTGCCATTCCATCCTTGATGGGCGTTCTGGGCGTTCTGGTCATCCCGCGACTTGCCACTCCACATCGCCGATTGCTGGTGATGGGGCTCCTGTTCATTGCCTCCCTGATTGCAAGTTTGCTTCTTCAGTCGAGCAATGGAGCGCTGCTGCTGAGTGGGTTGGTGCTGCAAGGATTGGCGCGCGGATCGATGATGACGGTCGCAATCCTGATCCTTATGGAAACGCCAAGCGTGCCACCGGAACGACTGGGCCTTGCGGGTGGTTTGTTCTTTACAACGGCGGAGATCGGTGGGGTTCTTGGTCCCTTTTCCTTTGGTCTTTTGTCAGAACTGGGGTCGGGTTTCTTTCTGCCCCTCGTATCAGTGTCGGTCGTTTGCTTGGGTTTGTTGCTGTGCCTGCGTGGCCTTCAAAGGCTGCACACATAGGCTGAGTGAAACTGCGCATCTTATCGCGAGCTTACGAGTGCGTCCCATACGTCGCATCCAAGCGCATACGGAGATAGTCCGCGCCTGTGACGGTCGGGTACTTTGCGTCACCTGTTCCGGGCAACGCCTCAATCATTGCATCCGGATTTGGATCCAAGAAAAACGCAATCGATTGCCTGGCCCGCTTAGGAGGCAAAACTCGATGTGGAGTGGAGACATAGATGTCGTTTGTCCAGCGCATCAGACAATCCCCGATATTGACCACGAATGCGCCATCGGCATGCGGAACATCCACCCAGTCACCGCCCCTGGGGCGGACCTGCAATCCGGGCTCACCATCCGTCATGAGCAAGGTAATTGAACCGTAATCGGTATGCGCGCCTGCTCCAATCTCCCCCTCCTGTCCACTGGCGGCGGGATAGCTTAGCAAGCGCAGAGTCGCCAAAGGGGCATCGAAGTAAGGCGCAAAATAATCGGACGGCAGGTTCAGATCGCGCGCAAATGCTTGGTGCAGGGCGACGCCCAAAGACCAGGCCGCGCCATAGTATTGCAGCATGACATCCCGAAAACCTGACAGATCCGGCCAGATATTCACGCCACGAAAGGCCTCCCCTGACACCACACGCGGGTCATCCGCTGCCATGTCCAAACCGATGTTGAACGCCTGCTTGCGATCAACCTGACCTGAGGTTTCGTCCAGCGCCTCGGACCCTTCTGCCGCCCAACCCCGATTGTGCGGGTTATTGAGGATCGAGAGTGGTGCTTTTGTCGCGGCAGGCAGATCAAAGAAGGTGCTGGCTTGCTGGAATACGTTCGATATCAACTGGTTATCGATCCCATGACCTGACAGTAGGAAGAACCCCGGACCACGGCACGCATGCCCCAACTCGCGAGAAAACCCGTCAGGATCCTTGGCAAACGTGCCCCAATCCAAAACTGGGATCATGACGTCACCGCCTCAGCGGTTCGCGGTCGCCCCAGAAAACTGTCCAGTTTCCGATCGACTTTCTCAAGATGCGCGGCTCGGCTTTCCGGTGTCGAGCTATCCATAAGATAGTGCGCAACAAAAGCCGTTTTGCATCCTTTGGCACAAAGCAGGCGCACACCGCGCAAAATCGTGCGTCGGCCCGGAGAACCGATCATTGTGGTAAGCCACCAGGATGCACCGCACGTCGTAAACACACCGAGGCGCGTAATATGGCCCAGACCCGGTCGAATATTAGAGTTCGACTCATCCGGCATCAGAAAAGCGAGGCCAGGGACAAGCACACGATCCAGCCATCCTTTGATCATCGCAGGCAAGCCATACCACCAAGTCGGGTAGACAAAGATCAGGGTATCGCACCAAACTATGTCCGCACATTCCTGCGCCACTGGTTTTTGGTTGATCGCCTCATCCTCGTATTCGCGATGCTCTTGGTCTCCCATCACCGGATCAAACCCCATGGCATAAAGGTCCTGCACCCGAACTTCTGCGCCCACCCCAGCAAGCTTATCCAAAACCCGGTCGCGCACCGCTGCAGTGAAACTGTCGGGCCGCGGGTGGCAATAGACAACCAAAGCGCGCATCAAAACCCCTTCAACGCTGTGGCAACGTGTTTGCGGAAATGCCTCCGCTCAATCTCCGTCGCGCGGTTCATGTCATAAAGTGCCAGGTATCTGGTCTTGGCCGTTGGATGAAGCACAGCACGAATATGCCGTGTGACAGACTTACGTGGTGGATCCCCACATAGGAAAGCCCGTGCTCGTGTGCCGCCATAGGTGGTGACAGCCGCCAGTTTCCGGATGTTGGTCAGGTTGCCCTGCACTTTCCCATCCCTCAGCACAAACGACACGCCGGGCAGGAAAACGCGGTCGATAAACCCTTTGAGTATGGCGGGATACCCGAAGTTCCAAACCGGGAAAACAAAGACCAATGCGTCTGCCGCTTTCAGCCTCTTCACGTAGTCCACCACCGGCGCCGTGTTCTCTTCTGTATCGTGATATCCGCGACGCTCCGCTTCTGTCAGGACAGGATCAAAACCTTCAGCATAGAGATCGAGCAAATCGACCTCCCAGCCTCGTGTGGTTAACGTTTCACACGTTGTCTCAAGCAACGCCTTGGAAAAGCTCTCCTCACAGGGGTGAGCAAAAAGAACCAGTGCCCGCGTCACTCTGCGGCCTGTAGTTTCGGATAGGCGTACATCGCTGCGTAATCCCAATTAGGATCGTCCCATGCGATCATTTTGCCGGGGTTCAACAGACCTTTTGGATCGGCTTCCTGTTTGAAGCGAAGCTGTCTGTCATCCACAGTCTGCCGTCCGCCTTCTTCCAGCGTGTACCGGTGCGGGTTAAAGATCATTGCCCCTGCTTCTTCGTGGATGCGGATGATCTCATCCAGACGCTCTTCACTGGTGAATTTCACCAAGGACAAGCCCGCAAACATGACCTTTCCGTTCTCGCGCAAGACTTCCAGATGCTGCAGCACCTCGGGGCTGAATTCGGCACGCATCTTCTCGATAAGTTCTTTATGTTGCGGATAACCGTAGCGCACCTGAAGATATGTGATGGACGGGTCAACTTTGAGCGCGCGCAACGTCGTGTGGTTCCACCCATACTCGAAAATCCGACCCGGGTTGCGCTCCCAGTCATTGTCATCTGATCTGTAAATGACCTTGGCCGCAGGTCGACGCGCGGTGAATGTGTCGAATCCATCCATCGATTGCGGCGCCACCATCAGGGCGACTACGGTCGTACCCGGTTCGACATGCGGCTTCACGCGTTGGAAGTAATCATGCGCAATCGGCGCTTCGAAAACGGTGGCAAGTTTGATCAGAATGCCATCTTCGTTCGCGACTTCTTCGGCAAACTCCATCGCTGGTGTGAAATCGTCAAACGCGACGAACAGCTCGACCCAGTCATAGGCCGGAGCCAAGGGCATCTCGATCTCGGTAATGATCCCGTTGGTGCCGTAAGCATGAGAGACACGTGCCAATTCCTCCCCGCGAAACTCCAGAATGCGAGGCTCTTCTTCCATTGTGACAACACGCAGCCGGATGATATTTCCCAGATCCCGCAGAGACCCCCATGTGCAAGACCCAACCCCGCCTGAGCCGCCAGCAATGAAGCCACCAATCGTGGCTGTTGCCCACGTTGACGAGAACATGCGGATTTCCTGACCCGATTGTTCGATGCACTGCGCATCAAGGTCCTTTAGCAAGCAACCAGGTTCGACAATTACGCGGCCCGGATGCACTTCTTTGACGGCATTCATATGGTGTAGATGCATGACACAGCCGCCTTCCAGAGGCATGGCCTGACCGTAATTCCCCGTCCCTGCCCCGCGTGTCGTGACCGCGACATCATGGGCGTAGCAGGTTTTCAAAACTTCGATCACCTCTGCCTCGCTGCGAGGGGCGACCACGAAATCGGCGGTGACGTGATCCAGGCGGGCTTTCAGAACCGGAGAGTACCAAAAGAAGTCCCGGCTTTTGGATTTGATCGCACTGTCTGATTGTTCGATATCCAGATGGGCAAGCGCGTCTTTGGCGGCGGCGACATTGGGTTTCATGCGGTCCTCATCAAATGGTCGAGTTCGGAATAATCAGGCAGTGTCCGATCAATTTGCACCCCGTCGCGCAAGACGATGCGGTCAGATTGCGGACGCGCAAAAAGTTCGGTCCAGCTGCGGGCTTTGCAGATCACCAGATCGGCGGGTGCGCCGGGCACTAGGCTGGGTACATCAAACCCGCATGCAGTTGCTGGGTTAGACAGAAAGGCACGGCTCCAGTCGGCATCCGAATGATCCAGATGTCCGATACGGGTCGCCTGGCGCATGACCTCCAGCATATCCAGATCGCCGTACGCGTAGAACGGATCACGCGTGTTGTCAGACGCGAAGGACACGTTGATCCCGCGCGCTTTCATCTCATGCACAAGCGTAATCCCGCGTCCCCGCGGCGTCCGTCCAGAGTGCCGGTCTTGCAGATAAAGGTTGCACATCGGCAGTGACACGATGTGGATCCCCGCTTTGGCCACCAGATCCAGTGTGTCCATCGCGCGCGCGTCATCCTGAGTGGTCAACGAACAGCAATGGCCGACAACGATAGGCGCTTCAAACCCCTCTTCCATCGCGACCTCTGCGATAGCGCGCAGTGTTTCTGCACCCGGATCCAACGTCTCGTCGGCATGGAAGTCGGCATTCAACCCGCGTTCCGACGCCAATCGAAAGAACGCGCGCAGCCGGTCTCGCAGATCGGGCAAAGGATACGTCACCATACCCAGCGTGCCGCCGTAGCGGGCCACAAGATCTGCGGTATGCACAAAGCTGCCATCAAGTTCGACCCGATCAACGCCAATCAGGCAAGATGCCTGCAAATCAATCCGGCTCTCCCACTCCGTGCGGAGTGCATCAAACACGGGCCAGCTGATGTCGTCTTGCGGCGGGATGCTGTCCAGATGCGTGCGGATCGCGCGCGTCCCGTGGGCATAGGCACAGCGCAACGCGAAATCCATGCGCGTTCTCACGTCGTCAGCAGACCAATTCGCCGCCCGGTCTGCGCCAACCGTCTCCAACGCGCCAGGGAAACTGCCGTCCGGGTTTGGCGCCCGGTCCCAGATGTGGCCTTTGTCCAAATGCGTGTGCATATCGACAAAGGCTGGGAAAGCAATCGACCCGCCCATATCAATCGAGTGTTCCGCGTGCGCGACAATGCGGTTCC
>CAYODE010000137.1:0-9671 GCA_964402685.1 uncultured Aestuariivita sp.
GGATAAATGCTGTCTTTGAAGAACGCCCAGAACCAGGCTGCAAAGAACATCACTTCGGACATGATGAACAAAACAAAGCCATAGCGCAGACCGATGCGGACGACCGGCGTGTGATCGCCTTGACGGCTTTCAGCGACGACTTCAGTCCACCAGCCGAACATAGTGTAGAGAACGGCAACGAAGCCGATCAGGAACATGAAGGGCGTCACCCCATGAAGCCACAAGACGGCGCCAAACAGCATGATGAATGCCGAGAGTGCGCTGAGCAATGGCCAGATCGAGGGGTTCAGAATGTGGTAGTCGTGGTTTTTTGCATGCGCCATGTCGTCTTGTCCCTTAAGCCCAAGCTTTATTAGTTCGTTGTGGTTTCTTCTTCTGCTTCCAGCGCGGCATAGCTTTCTGGCAGATCGATTTCGTAGAATGTGTAAGACAGGGTGATGGTGTGAACGAACTTGCCGTCGCGATCTTCAACGATTTCAGGATCAACAAAGAACGTCACAGGCATCTCCACCCGCTCACCGGGTTCCAACACTTGCTCTTCAAAGCAGAAGCATTGGATCTTATAGAAGAACCCCCCAGCCTCGTAGGGGGTCACATTGTAACTGGCCGACCCCGCAATCGGACGATCGGTCGGGTTATAAGCCTCGTAAAAGGCAAGACCGGTCTCCCCGATCCGCAGGGTCATTTCCCGCTCAACCGGGCGAAATTCCCACGGCATGCCCCGCTCTAGCGACGCATCGAAGCGAACGGTGATGGTTTGATCCAGGATTTCTTCGGATTCAGTTTCCGCGACGTCCGTCGCGCCACCAAATCCAGTTACCCGGCAGAACCAGTCGTAAAAGGGGACAGAAGCCCAGGCCAGGCCGCCCATCAACACAACCACGCTGACGGTTTGGACAACTGTTTTGCGTGGACCTTCCAGCTTCATTCTTGAACTCCCTGAAGGGCGGCTTGGAAATCACCGCCAGTCACTTTGACAACGGTCAGCCCAAAGACAACTGCGATAAGGAAAGCCAGTGTAAGACCAACTCCCAAGTTGCGGCTGAAACGGCGTTTATGCAGTTCGTGTTCCACCTTGATGGTCATGACCATCCTCCCAATCCGTAGGGGGCCAGCACAGCCTCGGCCAGGATCGCTCCGAAATGCAAGAAAAGGTAGAGAAGCGACAATTTGAAGAACCGTTTTTCAACCGCGAAGTTATCCGCATCGCTGATCGTCTCGTCCCGGCGCCAGATGTCCCACGCGCCTTTCAGGAAGAGCGCATTCAGGATGAGAGCTGCCGTCAGATAGATCGGGCCACCGATGGATGTGAACGCCGTGCCCACAGCCAAGACAGCAAGTAAAACAGTATACCCGAGGATGTTGTTTCGTGTCGTGCGACGGCCGTGCGTCACAGTCAGCATCGGCACACCTGCGTCATCGTAATCCGAACGCATAAAGAGCGCGAGCGCCCAGAAATGCGGGGGCGTCCACATAAAGATCAGCGCGAACATCAACCATGGCTCAAGGCTCATCGTACCGGTGGCGACGACCCAGCCAATCACCGGTGGGAATGCCCCTGCAGCGCCCCCGATAACGATGTTTTGCGGCGTAGAGCGCTTGAGCCACATCGAATAGATGACGGCATAAAAGAAGATTGTGAAGGCAAGCATGAACGCCGCAAGAAGGTTGGCCGCAAGCGCCAACATAACGACCGACATGCCCGACAGGGCCAGACCGATGTATAAAGCGTCGTCAGGGTCAACCTTACCTGCAGGGATCGGCCGCCCTTTTGTGCGGCGCATGATCTGGTCGATATCCGCGTCCCACCACATGTTCAGCGCGCCTGATGCACCGGCGCCGACAGCGATAAACAGGATTGATGCGAAAGCGATCATGGGGTGCACGGCAATCGGTGCGGCAAGCAGACCAACAAGCGCCGTAAACACGACCAACGACATGACGCGAGGCTTCAGAAGCGCGAAGTAATCGCCAAAGCTGGCTTCGGCTTCGTGACTTTGCCCATTCAAACTGGCGTCTGTCATTCTAGGCTCCCCAAGCGCATCCCGCGCCCAAACTCAAACGAAGACACGGCGCGCAAGCCCCTGCGCGCCGCCTTGTCTTTACTTCGATGCCACCTGATAATTCAGCGGCTTGCCGGCGTATTCTTCAATCGCCCCCTGCAGCCAGGCATCGTAGGCTTCTTGCGTAACCACTTCGACGGTGATCGGCATATAGGCGTGGTCTTTGCCACAAAGCTCAGAACACTGGCCGAAATACACACCCGTTTGCTCTGCTTTGAACCACAGTTCGGCCAAGCGACCCGGAACCGCGTCTTGTTTCACGCCAAAGGATGGGATGGTCCAACTGTGGATCACGTCCGCACCAGTCACCTGCATCACAACAATTTTGTCTACAGGCACCACAACGCGCGTGTCGGTCGCCAGCAGATATTCATCGTCATTATAGCCGTATTCCGATAACTCTTCGCGCGCAAGCATGAAGCTGTCGAAGCCGAACTCATGGTCTACGTATTCGTAGCCCCAGTACCACTGGTAGCCGGTCACTTTGATCGTCACATCCGCCTCTGGAATTTCCTGCTGTTTGAACAGCACGGGCAGAGAGAATGCGCCGATGAAAACAAGGATCACGATCGGAACAACCGTCCATGCGATTTCAACGGGCGTATTGTGTGTGAACGAGGCTGCGTTAGGGTTCGCGCGCCGATTAAACCGCAAGATGCACCAGGCCAGAAGTCCGGTTACGAACACACAGATGATCGTGATGATCACCAGGATCAGCCAATCCAGCGACTGCAGATCGCGCGCCAGTTCAGTTACGGCAGGCTGGAAGCCCGTACCACCGTCGACTGGCTTACCAATATGCTCCGCGTTCTGTGCTGCGGCTGGAAGTGTGGTCAGAGCGGTCACGAGCCCTGCAAGCGAGAATGCGTTCTTCATCTTTGTTATGTCCTGATCGGTTGATCGCGTCCTGAAGGTCTTTTCGGGAAGGGAGTCGTACCGGTTCCCTCGCCATTGTCTTTGGCGATGGTAAAAACCATATTCATGCTGGCAGATAAAGAGCTCTGCTTGCGTCAAACGGACGCTTTTCTTGATTTAGATCAAACCCAGAAGGCCACATTCATGTCCCAGGACCCGTTCCGCCCGTTTTCCAACGACTTTCCGCAGGAAACCGCCCTGTCGATCCTGCAAGACGCGACCGCCGGTGCGGACGATGGGGAGCTTTTCCTGGAACGGCGCAGGTCAGAGGCATTGGTGTTTGACGACGGGCGCCTAAAAACGTCAAGTTTTGATGCCTCTGAAGGCTTTGGTCTGCGCGCTGTCAAAGGCGAGGTGTCCGGTTACGCGCATTCTACGGACCTGTCAGAATCCGCCTTGCGTCGGGCGTCAGAGACTGCCCGACTGGCGGTCGGCGACGGTGGTGGAACACTGGCCGATGCGCCTATGGCGACAAACCGCAGGCTTTACACCGACGACGACCCGATTTCAGGAGTGTCTTTCCCGACAAAGATCGAAACACTGCGCGAAATCGACGCCTTTGCCCGCGATCTGGACCCAAGAGTGGTACAGGTGTCGGCAACGCTTGCCGCGTCGCTGCAAGAGGTTGAGATCCTGCGCCCCGATGGTGTGTCAGTGCGCGATGTGCGGCCGATGACGCGCGTCAATGTCTCGGTGATCGTCGAAGAAAATGGCCGCCGCGAATCCGGCACGGCTGGCGGTGGCGGACGCGTCGGTTTGGACGGGTTGATTGACCCGGCAGATTGGCAGGCAAAGGCGCGGGAAGCGCTGCGCGTCGCGGTCGTCAACCTTGAAGCGGAGGCGGCGCCCGCGGGAGTGATGGATGTGGTTCTAGGGCCGGGTTGGCCCGGGATCTTGTTGCACGAAGCCGTGGGTCACGGGCTGGAAGGGGATTTCAACCGAAAGGGATCGTCGGCTTTTGCTGGCCTGATGGGCCAGCAAGTTGCGGCAAAAGGAGTGACCGTTCTGGACGATGGAACGATACCGGACCGGCGCGGGTCGATCAGCGTGGATGACGAGGGCACGCCCTCTGGAAAAAATGTGCTGATTGACGACGGCATTCTGGTTGGCTTCATGCAAGACCGCCAGAACGCCCGCCTGATGGGTGTTGCCCCCACTGGAAACGGGCGACGTCAAAGCTACGCGCATGCCCCGATGCCACGGATGACCAACACCTACATGATGGGCGGAGACGCAAATCCCAGGGATCTGGTTGCCGACCTAAAAGACGGGATTTACGCGGTCGGGTTCGGTGGCGGCCAAGTCGATATAACCAACGGAAAATTCGTCTTTTCCTGCACCGAGGCCTACCGCGTGCAAAACGGGAAAATTGGCGCGCCGGTCAAAGGCGCGACCCTCATCGGCGATGGCGCGACCGCGCTTCAGAAAATTCGTGGCCTTGGCAATGACATGGCCCTTGATCCCGGGATGGGAAATTGCGGCAAGCAAGGACAGTGGGTGCCGGTCGGTGTCGGGCAACCATCGGTGCTGATCGGCGGCCTAACTGTCGGCGGGTCAGCTGCTTAACCGGGCACTATCCCGGCGCGTGTTGCTGATCTAAACATTTCAAATCCATTCCGCGAAATTCATCCGTCATTAACCACCCCGGCGTAAAACCGATTCTGCAAGAAGGCGGAGCGACGGATGACTGCGGAACACATCTCTTCCACTCACCCCCCACTCCCACCCACCACGGAAGACGACCGGTTTGCCTGGCTCCGCCTCTTGCGCTCTCGCCGTGTCGGTGTGACGACATTCCACCGTTTGATGGCAGAGCATGGCACAGCGCAGAACGCGCTTATCGCCCTGCCTGAAGTGGCAAAACAAGCCGGTCTCGATGCATATGAAATATGCCCACCCGGTGTGATACAAGCCGAACTCAAGGCTGCAAAAGCCGCGGACGCGCGGCTTTTGTGCCTTGGTGAGCCGGACTATCCTACTTTGCTCGCAACTCTGTCTGATGCACCGCCAATGCTTTGGGCGGTTGGTGATGTATCGTTGTTGCGCCGTCCGCTGATCTCTATTGTCGGGGCACGGAATGCGTCGTCGCTGGGCACGCGGATGGCCCGCGCTTTGGCAGCGGAGTTAGGCGCCCAAGGGCATGTGATCGTGTCTGGCTTGGCCCGAGGTGTCGATACGGCTGCGCATGTGGCGACCGTCGAGACAGGCACGATTGCCGTCATGGCGGGCGGCGTTGATGTGATCTATCCGACTGAGAACACGCATTTGGCGCGTGATATCGCCAATAAGGGACTTAGACTGTCGGAACAGCCGATGGGTTTACAACCCATGGCGCGACACTTCCCGCGTCGCAATCGCATCATATCAGGCCTTTCTCAAGGCGTCGTCGTGGTGGAGGCCGCGAGTAAATCCGGCAGCCT
Source organism: uncultured Aestuariivita sp. (assembly GCA_964402685.1). Lineage (GTDB taxonomy): Bacteria > Pseudomonadota > Alphaproteobacteria > Rhodobacterales > Rhodobacteraceae > Aestuariivita. Next base: position 5,399 of record CAYODE010000137.1, read on the forward strand.
GATCACCGCGCGCGATGCACTGGACCAAGGCCGCGAGGTGCTGGCCGTGCCGGGCCATCCATTTGATGCCCGGGCGGCAGGTTGCAATCAACTTCTGCGTGACGGTGCGACGCTGATCCGCAACGCAAACGATGTCATCGAAGCGATTGCCGCTCCAACGGTGTCAGAAACGCGAAGCTTTCCGTCGCCGCCAAAGCCCGCGGATAACCGCGAATTGCCGGACACTGCACTGCTCCATCAGCAAATCCTGGATCGGCTCGGGCCTTCTCCTGTGGCTGAAGACCAATTAATCCGTGACCTTCAAGCGACAGCTCAATCCATTAACCCAGCGCTGACTGACCTCGAGCTAGATGGAAAGATCCAACGCCAGCCTGGCGGTCTGCTTGCGCGAATTGGATAGACGCAGCTCTCTGGTTTTAGCTGGACAGGCGAGGCCCCTCAAAAGGTCGCACCGCGCGGTGCATTGACAATATGCGCTTGCACCCCACATTTTCGGCGGTCATACACCACGCCAGTTCCTGAGAGTGAGGTTTTCCGCTAAATGCCTGTTGTTGTTGTCGAATCTCCGGCCAAAGCCAAAACGATCAACAAATACCTGGGCAAGGAATATACTGTTCTGGCCTCCTACGGGCACGTCCGCGACTTGCCGCCGAAGGATGGATCGGTCGATCCCGATCACGAATTCGCAATGACTTGGGAAGTGGCATCTGACAGCAAAAAACACGTCAAAGCCATCGCCGATGCGCTGGCCGATGACGGCGAACTGATCCTCGCCACGGACCCCGACCGCGAAGGCGAAGCCATCAGCTGGCACCTGCAGGAAGCTTTGACCAAACGCCGGTCGATCAAAAAGGACACACCGGTCAGTCGTGTGACCTTTAATGCGATCACGAAGGCCGCAGTCGAAGAAGCGATGAAGAACCCACGCCAGGTCGACATGCCACTGGTCGAAGCCTATCTGGCCCGCCGTGCGCTGGACTATCTGGTTGGGTTCAACCTGTCGCCTGTCCTATGGCGCAAACTGCCTGGGGCCAAATCCGCCGGACGCGTGCAATCAGTGTGTTTGCGCCTCATCGTCGAACGCGAAATGGAAATCGAAGCCTTTCGCGCCAGGGAGTACTGGTCGGTCAAGGCAATCCTAAGCACGCCGCGCGGACAAGAGTACGAAGCGCGGTTGACAATTCTGGCGGGCAAAAAGCTGGAACGGTATGACATTGAGAACGCTACCCAAGCTGAGCTCGCCGTTCAGGCTATCAACTCGCGCGATCTGGCGGTTACGTCAGTTGAAGCGAAACCGGCCTCCCGCAATCCGTCTGCACCGTTCATGACATCGACCCTGCAACAAGAAGCGAGCCGGAAATTCGGCATGGGCGCACGCCAGGCGATGAGCGTTGCGCAACGGCTCTACGAGGCGGGGCACATCACCTATATGCGAACCGACGGCATCGATATGGCGCCGGAGGCCGTCATGGCCACGCGCGACGCAATCAATGACCGGTATGGCGCTGAATACGTGCCGGACAGCCCGCGCATGTATAAAAACAAGGCCAAAAACGCTCAGGAAGCGCATGAATGCATCCGTCCGACGGATATCACGGCCGATGCGGCAACTTTAAATTTGTCGGACGCGGATCAGCGCAAGCTTTATGACCTGATCTGGAAGCGCACAATTGCCTGCCAGATGGCTGCAGCACGGTTGGAGCGCACGACGGTGGATATCGGCAGCTCGGACGGACAAGTCGGGCTCCGCGCAACAGGTCAGGTCATGTTGTTTGACGGGTTCCTTCGTGTCTATGAAGAAGGTCGCGACGACACGGTTGTTGATGATGACGACAAGCGGCTGCCCCACATCTCGCAGGGCGAGACAGCGGAAAAAGGCGCTATTACTCCAGAGCAGCATTTCACCCAACCGCCACCTCGTTACACCGAAGCGACGCTTGTAAAACGCATGGAAGAGCTGGGGATCGGCCGCCCATCTACGTACGCGTCGATCGTGACGACGATCCAAGATCGCGGTTATGTTCGCAAAGACAAAAATCGCCTGATCCCCGAGGATAAAGGCCGGTTGGTCACAGCTTTTCTGACAAACTATTTCCGTAAATACGTGGGCTATGACTTTACTGCCTCTCTCGAGGAGGAGTTGGACGACGTCTCGGACGGAAAGCGGGACTATCAACAGGTTCTGGGTCGGTTCTGGCGCGATTTCTCTGCGGCCATTGCAGAAACGTCCGAGTTGCGAATTACTGACGTGTTGGAAAAGATCAATGAGGTTTTGGAACCCCATCTTTTCCCCCCCAACGAAGACGGCACGGATCCACGTACTTGCCCGAACTGCGGTATTGGCCGTTTGAGCATGCGCACCGCACGTTCAGGCGGTGCTTTCATCGGATGCTCGAACTACCCGGAATGCCGGTACACCCGTGCCTTCGGTCCCCCAGGCGCCGAAGATGACGGGGCTATCCCGCCTGATGGAAAGTTGCTGGGCGAAGACCAAGGGGACGAGATCCGCGTCTTCAAAGGGCGCTTTGGTCCTTACGTTCAGCGTGGCGCGGCAACAGAAGAACAACCCAAGCCCCCACGCCAGTCGATCCCCAAGGACTGGTCTCCGGAAGAGCTAGAGATGGAACGCGCGCTCATGCTGCTCTCGCTTCCGCGCAGAATTGGCGACCATCCCGAAGATGGCATTGCCGTTTGGGCGAATATTGGCCGGTATGGTCCTTACATCAAACATGCGGAAAGCACGTCAGATCGTGGCGGCACCAACGCAAATCTCGAAAGCCTCGATGAGGTATTCACTGTCGGAATGAACCGCGCAGTGCAACTTCTGGCCGAGAAAGTGGCCAGCCGCGGGGGACGCGGCGCGGCCGCAAAACCTCTGCGCGAACTGGGTGGCCATCCCGACGATGGCGGACCGGTCAATGTGATGAACGGCAAGTACGGACCCTACATTAAATGGGCAAAGGTGAATGCTACCTTGCCCAAGGACGTCGACCCTGAGCAAGTCACCATGGACCAGGCCCTGCAACTCATCGCGGAAAAAGCGGGTAAGAAAACAACGCGGAAGCGCGCCAGCAAAAAGGCAAGTGCCAAAGGCTAAATGCCCTTGAAGTCCTTGACAGAAGGGAATTATCACGGTTGCGCAGGGCGAGCTGCACCGCTCTGCTCTGTGCGCGTGCAAGAATACGACACATTGACTTTCGCAGCACCGCTCTGAATAGTTCACGTTGCCAGCCAAGGGAGCATACATGAAAAAAGTCTACGCCAACGCGTCCGAAGCTTTGGACGGCCTTCTTCGTGATGGAATGACCATCGCTGCAGGAGGTTTTGGATTGTGTGGAATCCCTGAGTTGTTACTGCAAGCGATCAAGGAAAATGGCGCGAAAGACCTGACCTTTGCATCTAACAATGCAGGCGTGGATGACTTTGGCATCGGCATTTTGTTGCAGACGCGACAGGTGAAGAAGATGATCTCGTCCTATGTCGGTGAAAACGCCGAATTCATGCGGCAATACCTGTCCGGCGAGCTGGAGCTGGAATTCAATCCGCAAGGAACCTTGGCCGAGCGTATGCGCGCCGGCGGTTGCGGCATCCCCGGGTTCTATACCAAAACCGGCGTTGGCACAGTGATCGCTGAAGGAAAAGAGCATAAAGAGTTCGACGGCGAAACATACATTATGGAACGTGGTATTTTTGCGGATCTGTCGATCGTAAAAGCGTGGAAAGCCGACACAACCGGAAACGCGATTTTCCGGAAGACCGCGCGCAACTTTAACCCGCCTGCAGCCATGTGCGGAAAAGTCTGCGTGATGGAAGTTGAAGAAATCGTCGAGCCGGGCGAGTTGGATGCGGATGCGATCCACCTGCCTGGTATCTATGTGCATCGCCTGATCCAAGGCGAGCACGAAAAACGTATCGAACAAAGGACGGTACGCGCCGCCTGAGGACTGACCATGCCTGATAGTGTCTCAGTATTGCTAGATGAAGATCGCGCCCTCGACGGGTTTTCGCGGGCGCAGGTTTCAATGATCCTGACAAATCCAAACCTGGAAGATAATCCGATTGTGTACGTCAATGAGGCGTTCCAGCGGATGACGGGGTATGCCCGCTCTGCCACGATCGGTCGGAACTGCAGGTTCTTGCAGGGTAAGGATACGGACAAAGCGGATGTAGATCGCCTTCGCGATGCCATCGTGCGCGAAGAAGACGTTACCGTAGATATTCTGAATTACAGATCCAATGGTGAGCCGTTTCTGAACCGTCTCATCGTCGCACC
>CAYODE010000138.1:0-9621 GCA_964402685.1 uncultured Aestuariivita sp.
CGGTCATTGAGACCTGTGGCATGGCTTCCTCCCAAAAGCTCGTTGTTTGATTGAGTGGAGTTAAACACGGGAGTTTCCTATTGAGAACCAAAAACTTGGCTCTTGGTTCGGAAAATGCGTCAGGCTTTGGCCCGACCCGCCCGAGGTTGCGGGCGCGAGGGGATTTCTTTGAGCAATCCGCCCACTCCCATAGCAGCAATATCGGGTGCTGTGACCTCGATTCCGCAGGCCACACGAGACAGCACCCAGTCGGCACCGTTCAGGGCCGGAGAGCGCGCACATCCAGGCAACCCTATGACTGGACGCCTTCCTTGGCGACCGAGGAACAACAGGTTGCCCGGATCCACCGGCATGCCAAATCTGTCGACGGTACCGCCAGCCTTACGCACCGCTTCGGGGGCGACATCGGCGATATCCGAAGTGGCGGAGCCTGTCAGAATCAAAGCGACATCGCCATCAAGCTGTTCCAGCGCCTGCGCCAACGCGCCTACGTCATGCGGCACAATGCGGGTCTCGGCCATCTCCATGCCCAACGCACGGACACGATCTTCGATCGCACGCTGACCTTTCTCATTGGACGGTCCACCAGGAATATCGGTGATTACCAACCCCGCCGACGTCAAAATCGGTGGCGCTAGCGAAATACTGTTGCGCGCGGCCTCGATCGCAACCTGCAGCTCCTTAGATCCCACCGCATAGGAAATGACCTTGATCGTCGCCACCATCCCGCCTGGCGCCATCTGCTGCAAGTGAGGGACTGTTGCGACGGTGATCATCGGGTGCACAGCGTTGAACGCCTCGAGCGCGGGGACATCCAGCAAAACGACGCCTTCGCTGTCAGCAATCAAGTTTACCCGGCCGGTAAAGGCTTCGGTGATCCGCAAATGTGCTGAAACCGGATCGGGTACAAGCGCAGATGCCAATTGGCGGGCGGCCTCGTCTTCATGGACATCACCGTCTTCAAGGCGCGCAACGACAACGTCATTCACACCGGATTCGACCAATTGCTCCAGATGGTCTGCATCAAGCACGAGTCCTTTGCGAAGACGGCCGGAACGCAGCTTGACCGAATGCGCAAGAACCGCTCCACCGGCTTCCGCAACTGGGACTGTGCCAAACTTCACGACGACTTGCCCCGTAGAACCGCTGTCATTTCCGCCAATATCGCGACCGCAATCTCGGATGGGTCGGCTGCCCCGATATCCAGACCAATAGGGCCGTGAATGCGCGCAATTTCGTCCTTGGTAAAACCGGCCGCGGTCAACCTGTCGACCCGTTTGGCATGCGTGCGTGTCGACCCGAGAGCGCCAATATAGAAAGCATCTGCGCGCAAAGCGGCCTCCAGAGCGGGATCATCCAGTTTGGGATCATGCGTCAGCAAGACAAGCCCGGTGCGCGCATCCAGACCGAGGCTTTCCACGGCTTCGTCGGGCCAATCCAGCAAGATCGTCTCGCCCGGGAAGCGGTCAGACGACCCAAACACTTCTCGCGGATCGATCAATACAGGGTCATATCCCGCGATACGCGCCATAGGCACCAGCGCTTGAGCGATATGCACGGCGCCAACGATGATCAGGCGCAATGGCGGGTTATGGACTGCGACAAAAACCGACTCGTCTTCCTCAAACCCGGATCGATCCAAGCGCATCCTGTCCGGATAGGCATCAGTTACGATCCGCCGATTACCTGTCTTTAGGTTGACTTCATAGGCCACGGCCCGGCGGGTTTTGCGCGCCTCGACAAGTTCGGCCAGCGTATCTTCACCAAGCACGGTACCGATGGGCTCAACCAATACTCGAATGGTTCCACCGCAAGCCAGACCAACGGCAAACGCGTCCTCATCGCTGACGCCGAATTCCAGAAGGCGATGGGTTCCTGCATCGATAGCTTCCAACGCTTCGACGATCACCGCGCCTTCCACACATCCGCCAGAAACCGATCCCTCGATCTGTCCTTCACCACTGATCGCCAGCTGTGCACCAACCCGTCGCGGGGCGCTGCCCCAAGTTTCCACAACGGTTGCCAGCGCCGCGCCTTTTCCAGCGCGATACCACTCCAAAGCGATCTCTGGTCCTTTGTCAAAACGTTCCATGGCGGCTCTCTTTAGGGTTGGGCATCTGTCTCACCCTGAACTTCTCATTGTTCAAAATAGGCATTCCACAGGAGGACTGCAAAACGGAATGCATGTGATCGCGCCCTTTGGATCATGCCGCATCCTGGCGCAAGGCAGACATGAGCCGGGCCTTTTCGCCTGCATCATCCGGTTTTGAAATGACCTGCGCCAGTTCTTCAAGCGAGGCGATGGAATGACCAGCGCGAAAACTGTCTACATGCGGCAACATCGCCGCGATCCCGCGCGCCTTCGGAGCAAAGCCCTCCCACCGCAACAACGGATTCAACCAGATCAAACGACGGGATGAGAGATGCAGGCGTTCCATTTCCCGGCACAGCGCGTCCGGGTCGTCGCGATCGAGACCATCTGTGATCAAGAGAACAACCGCCCCCTGCCCCAAAACCCGGCGGGACCAGTCGCGATTGAACTCATGCAAACAAGACCCAATGCGCGTGCCCCCTTCCCAATCCTGTGCCTCAGCCCCCGCGGCTTTGAGCGCCGCGTCCACATCCCGCTGGCCCATGTGACGCGTGACGTTGGTCAGCCGCGTACCAAAGGTGAACGCGTGCACCTTTGCCCAACCAGCGCCCTTGGCGTTTGAGACCGCATGCAGAAAATGAAGGACAACGCGGCTGTATTGGCTCATCGACCCAGAGATATCGCAGAGCACCACAAGATTTGGCCAGCGCGGCTTTGGTCGCTTCAGTGCGAGGTCGTATACTTCGCCCCCCCGCCGCATAGAACTGCGCAAGGTGCGCCGCCAGTCAATGCGGGCGCCATAAAGTGCTGCCTCTGTCCGACGCGAAGCGATGGGTTTCACCGGCAGACTCAACCGCGCAATCATGCGTTTAGCGGCGGCCATCTCCTCGGTACTCATCTGTTCGAAGTCCAGTGATCGCAACCGTTCCTCACCTGACATTGTCATCGAAGCATCAATCTCGACCTGCGACTCGTCATCTGAGGCGTTCTCATCAGCGGGCGGCTCATCACGTGCCACCCCGTCCAAAAGCGCCTCGGCCGCACGTTTTTCGGCCGCCTGCGCGACGCGATCCTCCTGCACACCTCGCACGGCCGGGATCATCATCGACATCATATGTTCGAGGTACCGCGGATCGCGCCAATACAAGCGGAAAATCTGTGCAAATACGGCCCTGTGTTCCGGGCGGTTCACGAAACAGGCGTGGAGCGTCCAATAGAAATCCTGTTTCTCTGAAAACCCTGCGGCCTCTACTGCACGTATGGCATCAATCACCCGCCCCGGCCCAATTGGCAAACCTGCTTTGCGCAGCGCGCGTGCGAAATGAGTGATGTTTTGGACGAGTTTTGGATTGTCCGGAATGTCGAGCGGGATTTGCTCAACCATGATTGGCCCAAGGATACCTACCCCAGCCACCCAAATTTCGCGGCCCGGAGCAGAAGAGATAGTTGCGATACAGCATCACGCTGGCTCCAGACTGGCTTTAGCCTCGTCCAAAAGCCGTTTGGCCTCGGAGCCCTGCAGTTTTGCGATATCGTCCTGGTATTTCAGGATAGCGCCTAAAGTATCGGCGATCACGTCTGGGCTAAGGTTGATCACATCCAAGGCCAACAGGCATTTGGCCCAATCGATGGTTTCCGCCACGCCTGGTTTCTTGAACAGATCCTCGGTGCGTAGGGCCTGAACAAAGGCCACAATCTCGCGGCTGAGAGTTTCCGACGCTTCTGGCGCACGCGCAGCAAGAATTTCGATTTCACGTTCAAAGTTGGGGTAATCCACCCAATGATAAAGGCAGCGGCGTTTCAGGGCGTCATGAACCTCACGGGTTCGGTTCGAGGTTAGGATCACGATGGGCGCCTCGGGCGCAGCAATGGTGCCAAGCTCGGGGATCGTCACTTGGAAATCTGACAGAGCCTCAAGCAGGAAGGCTTCGAACGGTTCATCAGTCCGGTCCAATTCGTCGATCAGCAGGACAGGTGCGCCATGTTCATCCGGCCTCATGGCCTGCAATAATGGCCGCTCAATTAGATAGTCGGCGCTGAACAGCTCATCTTGCAACATCTCCCGGTCGGCGTTTCCGGCAGCCTCGGCCGTTCGGATCGCGACCATCTGTGCCGGGAAATTCCATTCGTAGACCGCACTTGATGCATCAAGGCCCTCATAGCATTGCAAGCGGATAAGCCGCCGCCCAAGCGACATGGCCAAAGCCTTGGCAATCTCGGTCTTACCGACGCCAGCCTCTCCTTCCAGGAACAGTGGACGTCCAAGTTTCAATGATAAAAACACAACCGTCGCCAAGGCACGGCCACATACATAGCCCTGTGCGCTTAACGTCTCTTGCACCGCATCAATGGATGTTGGTTGTGTCATCTATGTCCTCCCTCACTGCGCACAAATGGGCACGGTCAACAGATGGCGTCAAGCAGTCCAAGGTCAACGTAACGGGGCATGCGCATTGACGCATTGCCGGCGAACTGACATGAATTCTTAACGAAATAAGCAGTATCCGCCACGATCGGCGGGCAATGTGCAGGCAACCTCATGACCGTCGGTTCGTCATACATAGTCGTTTGCCCTGGCAAAAACGGGAAAGCTGCGTGAGCACGCTGGCTGTCCTAACTGTACGCAACGAGGGCGCTTACCTGCTGGAATGGCTGGCCCATCACCGCGCGACGGGCTTCACAGATTTCCTTGTCTTTTCCAACAACTGCCAGGACGGCACAGATACAATGCTGGACCGTTTGCAAGAGATGGGCTGGCTTACGCATCTGCGCAACGACGGGCCGTACGATAACCGCGGCGTCCAATTTACCGCCCTCAAGCGGGCGGAAAAACTGGATATGGTGAAAAACGCCGCCTGGATCCTGTCTTTAGATGTCGACGAATTCGTCAACATCCATGTGGGTGACAGAACGCTGGACGCACTCTTTCACACCTTGCCCGAAGCGACCGCGATCACGCTGACATGGCGGTTGTTCGGTAACTCTGATCAGGTTCGATTTGTCGATAAACCAATAACAGGTGCATTCGTCAAAGCCGCCCCACTGGACATGCCCTGGTCCTGGCGATCAGCGATGTTCAAAACAATTTACAAAAACGATGGCACGTATCGTAAACTCGGCGTGCATCGCCCACGTGATCCGGACAAGACACGGCTTGATGCCGCACGCTGGTTTGATGGCGAAGGGCGTGAACTGGACGCCCAGTTCAAAACAAAACGGACCTTTTCCAACTATGGCCGTTCAAATCATGCTTTGGTGCAGCTAAACCACTATCCGTTGGGATCTATCGAGAGCTTCATCGTCAAAGCGGATCGTGGCCGCGCGGTGCACTCCGATCACATTCTGGACGTCGATTACTGGGTCGAACGGAATTTCAACACCGATCCGGACCATTCGATTCAAGAGATAACACCAAAAAGCGATCCTATTCTGAACAGCCTCAAGGCAGATTCCACGCTCGGTCGCCTGCATGATGCTGCTGTAGCCTGGCGCAAAAGCCGGTTTGAAGAATTGATGTTGGAGGAGCCGTTTCGGTCGCTCTATGCGCGGTTGATGATGACACCTTCGTCGCGCCCCATCTCTCCCAACACCGCACGACAACTCATGCGCTATGCCAATTTGGGGAGTCTAAGATCTTCCAAGGCCTGAGGTTGGCTTTGGCACGGAACTGGCCCGAATTTTTCTCAATTTTGCCCCATTGCGTTACTACCGTCGATCCAAACGACCCGACTGGGCAATGGTTGGGCGCATTGAGGACGATCATATGCAGGACGCGCCTAACATATTGGACGAGTCCCTTGCCGACCTGGATAAGGACGCGTGGAAAGATGGGCTGGCCCGCATCGCCGAAGATTGCGGGATGTATCAGCCGTTGGGCGATCGTCACTTTGCGACCTTCATCGAAGAAAAGAATACTCTTCTTGTAACCTTCGAAACCGTCGAAGGCATTCGCACCCTTTCTGACAAAGCACATCCCATCGGATTTGACTTGATCCGGTCATTGGGATGGTCGCACCTTTGCTTGGTGTCCGATGGCGATACGTGGTTCCGCGACCCAGTTATCTATGGGTTTTTCGATCGGTTGATTGATGATGGATTCTTCGAAGGATTTGACCAGGTCGTCTTTTATGGCGCAGGTCCATGTGGTTATGCGGCCGCGGCCTTTTCGGTGGCGTCTCCCGGCGCCTCTGTAATTGCCGTGCAACCGCAGGCAACACTGGATCCCCGTATGACCGAATGGGATGACCGCTTTACTGAAATGCGGCGCACGGCATTTGATGATCGCTATGGCTATGCGCCTGACATGTTGGATGCCGCCGCACAAGCGTTTATCCTTTACGACCCCTACCAGCAGCTGGATGCGATGCATGCGGCTCTGTTTCGGCGCAAGAATGTAACGCGTCTGCGTCTCCCATTGATGGGCGCTGCGCTGCAGACCAGCCTTATCCAGATGCAGATCCTGTACCGGCTGATCGCACAGGCTGGCCAAGGCAAGCTTACCGAGAAGAGCTTTTATAGAATGTATCGCGCACGGCGAGAAAATCGGGCCTATCTGCGCAGGGTGATGTACCATCTCGACCTGCGTGGGCGCGATCAGTTGAACATGATGCTCTGCAGACATGTGCTGGCTCGAATGGGCGGCCCGCGGTTCCGCGAAAGGCTGGCCCAGCTGGAAAAGGCCGCCGCTCGGAAAGCAGAAAACCAGCCGGCGGGTACGGAATAGACCACACCCCGTCTTCCCCCCAAACTATGGCTGTGTTAGCGGGGGAACATGTCGAATTCTGTTACTCTTCGTCGCCCTGACGACTGGCACTTGCACCTGCGCGATGGCGCAATGCTGCAAGGTGTTTTGCCGGAAACCGCTCGCCATTTTGCGCGTGCGATCATCATGCCCAACCTGGTTCCACCGGTTGTGAAAGGCCAAGACGCCGCCGCCTATAAAGAGCGTATTCTTGCTGCCTTGCCAGCGGGTATGACCTTTGAACCCCTCATGACGCTGTATCTCACCGAAGACACAGATGCCGCTGATGTCGCCGCCGCCCATGCAAGCGGACTTGTGACGGCCGTCAAATTGTACCCCGCCGGTGCAACAACGAATTCAGCTTCCGGTGTTCGGGACTTCGACAAGGTACGCGGTGTTCTGGAACGCATGGCCGAGATTGGTATGCCACTTTGCGTTCACGGGGAGGTCACAGACAGCGAAATCGATATATTCGATCGGGAAGCCGTGTTCATCGATCGCGTGCTGGACCCGATCCGCCGCAAAACTCCAGGACTGCGCGTCGTGATGGAACACATCACGACGAAAGACGGCGTGGACTATGCTTTGGCTGGCGGCGAGGATCTGGGCGCGACCATTACCACCCACCACCTCGTCATCAATCGCAATGACATCCTCGTCGGTGGAATTAAACCGCACTACTACTGTCTGCCCGTGGCCAAGCGCGAAGAACACCGGTTGGCGTTGCGGGCAGCGGCCACATCAGGGGAACCAACCTTTTTCCTAGGCACAGACAGCGCGCCCCATGTGGATCCGCTCAAAGAACATGCCTGTGGTTGTGCAGGTTGCTTTACAGCGACCAACACCATGTCAATTCTGGCCGAGGTCTTTGAACAGGAAAACGCTTTGGACCGACTTGAAGCGTTCACATCGCTGAACGGCCCGCGATTCTATCGTCTTCCGCTGAATGACGACACCATTACGCTCACAAAGGGTGAACCGATCAGTTATCCGGATAAACTTGAAACAGGCGATGGCCCGGTCACCGTCTTTGATCCTATGATGCCGCTGCATTGGCAGGTGAATTGAACCGCATTTTTCTGCGGACGCGACTATGCGCCGCCAGCTCGACGAGAGACCGCTGATATGATCCCCTCCTCTTACCCATCCCCAGACGAAATTGCCCGCCTGACCGCAAAGATGTTGCTGGAAATCGAAGCGGTGCATCTAAACTCGGAAAACCCCTTTACGCTGGCCTCCGGATTACCCAGTCCGACATATATCGACTGTCGCAAGCTGATCTCATTCCCGCGGATCCGCTCCACACTGATGGATTTTCTAACCGTCACCGTGATGCGCAATGCTGGATTTGAGGCCTTTGACAACGTTGCGGGCGGCGAAACAGCTGGCATTCCTTTCGGAGCCTTGGTGGCGGAGCGCATGGGGCTACCGATGACCTATGTGCGAAAAAAGCCTAAAGGGTACGGTCGCAACGCGCGGATCGAAGGCGTAATGACAGAGGGTCAACGCGTGCTTCTGGTGGAAGACCTGACAACAGACGGCGGGTCTAAGCTGTCTTTCGTTGATGCGATCCGGGAAACTGGCGCAACCTGCGCCCATACAGCCGTCATTTTCTACTATGGAATTTTCCCGGACACCGAACAGAAACTCGGCGATCACGGCGTTACACTTCATCACCTTTGCACTTGGTGGGATGTGTTGGATGCAGCCAAAGAATCGGGTGCGTTCTCTGTCGATACGCTAAAAGAAGTAGAAGCGTTCCTAAATGATCCACGAAAGTGGCAGGATGCTCGGAAAACTAGCTGAATTCGATACTCATCCGTCAAGTTGGTTTGACAGTTCATTTGTGGCCTGACACAGTATGTAGAGTTTCAAGCCTTGATCGAGCGGAGATGTTGTAGGGGTTTTACTCACCCACAACCTATCCACAGAAAGATACAATTTGCCTCGACAAACGGGCCGCGCTACGACCGCAACCTCTAGATGGGGATCGGGGGCACACATGAATGAGATCGCGAATATCGATGCGGCACGTATACAGGCCGAGGGGGAAGCCGAAAGCCTGCCGCATTCGATTGAAGCCGAACAACAACTACTCGGTGCGATCCTAACGAACAACGATGTCTATGACCGTGTGGCGTCCATCATTGGGCCGCAACACTTCTACGATCCGCTTCACGCGCGCATCTACGAGATCGCGGCCAATCGCATCGCAAAGAATGCGTTGGCCTCGCCAGTGACGTTGAAAGCCTTTCTTGAGGATGACGAGGGACTGAAAGAAGTCGGCGGGCCAGCCTATCTGGCCCGCCTGGCAGGAGCCGCCATCAGTGCCTTTGCCGTACGTGACTATGCGCAGATGATTTATGATTTCGCGATCCGCCGCGAGTTGATCGGCTTGGGGCATGACATCGCGGACCGCGCAAAACGCGTGGAAGTGACATCAGAACCGCGCGAGCAAATTGTTGAAGCCGAACAAAAGCTTTATGCGCTATCAGAACAGGGCCAGACCGAAAGCGGATTTCAAAGCTTTCTCAAGGCGGTAACAGACGCAGTTAATGTAGCCAACGCAGCCTATCAGAGAGAAGGGGGACTAGCGGGCATCTCTACCGGTCTGGTGGACATGGATAAAAAATTGGGCGGGCTGCACCGCTCAGACCTGTTGATCCTCGCCGGACGTCCCTCAATGGGGAAAACCTCGCTGGCGACCAACATCGCCTTCAATATCGCCAAGGCCTACAAACGCGGAACGACACCGGATGGCACCGAAGGGGCCGTCGATGGCGGTGTC
>CAYODE010000139.1:0-9588 GCA_964402685.1 uncultured Aestuariivita sp.
CCGAGGAAACGGCGATGCATTTCCTTGAAAAGGTGAAAATCCCCGATCAGGCGGATAAGTACCCTGGTCAGCTCTCGGGCGGTCAGCAGCAGCGTGTTGCCATCGCCCGTTCGCTCTGCATGCGCCCACGGATCATGTTGTTCGACGAACCGACATCGGCACTTGATCCTGAGATGATCAAAGAAGTGCTCGACACCATGGTGGAGCTTGCCGAAGAGGGCATGACAATGCTCTGTGTGACGCACGAGATGGGCTTTGCGCGTCAGGTAGCGAACCGCGTGATCTTTATGGATGAAGGTCAGATCGTGGAGCAGAACGAACCTGAAGAGTTCTTCAACAACCCGAAATCGCCTCGGACGCAGTTGTTCCTCAGCCAGATCCTGGGTCACTAAACTCGGATAGCGGGGCGTTCCCCCGCACGACTGCAATACATAAGGGCGGGACGTGTCCCGCCCTTATGCGTCCAAAAGCTCCCTTGGGATCACGAAATGAGTGGCCTGTCCCGTGCCGGGCCGCGCGTCTGTCCAACGCTCGACGGGGAATTCCACAATTAAAGTTGCGCCGGTTGGATAATCCCAAAAGCGCTCGTGATCGGGTGGCGCTTCAACGATCTGCTCGGCAAACTCGGCAATCCCTGGGTTATGCGCCAACATCAGAACACGCTTGCCGGTTGCCTGCGCCAGTACCTGCCACATCTGGCCGGGGCCCGCGTGATAGAGCGCACGCGTGAAGCGCACCGGTGTGTCTAACCCCAATCCTTCACAGGTCTGACCCGTCCGGGTTGAGGAGGAACTGATCACTTCATCAGGCTCCAGCGCATTGGCTCTCAGCCAGTCACCAAGAGCTTTGGCCGAACGCACGCCCCGCTTGTTCAGAGGGCGCTCGAAATCGGTGAGGAACGGATCGTCCCAGCTCGATTTCGCGTGTCGCATCAGAATGAGCGTCAACATCTCATAGTCCCCCCACAAATGCGCGCATATGAAATGCCGATTGCTGTGGCGCGCGAGGGTGGGTTTGGCTGACCGGGCAGGCCAGCCGCGACAAACAGCCCCCAGACATGCATGTCTGCCCCTCAGACGACGACAAATGGGTCTTGCAACCATTTACGTCGTATGGCGCCGTGTCCGTCAATGCGTTCACTGGGCATGCACTGAGACAGGGGCGCGCCTCGCAGGTATCACAGGGGTTTCTAGTCGCTATGGTAGGCAGCTTATGCGCACCCGCGAACCGCAGCGCTCCGCGCAGCGAAATCATCAGCCCGAAGGTGTCGTGAACCAGCATGCCAATAGGGCTTTGCCAAAAGCGACCGCTGTCGCGCGCCCAGCGGATGAATGGTGGGTAAGGAGGTCCGTCAGAGGGAAAGTCCGCTCCGACCGCGCCAAATCGGTCGGCACAATCGCTCAACACACGTTTTGACCAACGATCGAGCGGATCGGGCGCGCCGTCTGTATGCTCGGCACTTTTGGTAAACGCCTTCCATGCTCCGCCGCCCATACCAATTAAAACAAGAGTGTCCTCCGCATCATGCAGAGCTCCCATGGTCACGAGCCCATGACGGTCCAAGTCAGCGTCTAGATCCTGCCAGATCATTTGCGACGGAAGGGCAGCGCCAAGCTCCACCGCAACTCGCTTGGGCTTTCGTCTTGCCATTCCAGCCCTACGATCATTCCATCATGACCCTTTTCAGGCTGCGCGATATACGTCCCGAATATCCGGTCCCAGATCGACAGGGAAAACCCGTAATTGCTGTCATGTTCGGACCGATGCACCGAATGGTGGACGCGGTGCATGTCCGGCGTCACCAGAACCAGCCGCAGTATACGATCTACGGCCAGTGGCAGGCGAATATTGGCGTGATTGAACATCGCCGTGCCGTTCAACAAGATCTCAAACACAATAACGGCGAGTGCCGATGGGCCCAGCAGGTAAACCAGGCCGATCTTCAGGATCATAGAGAGCGCGATTTCAATCGGGTGAAACCGGATCGCAGTCGTTACATCCATGTCCCGGTCAGCGTGATGCACACGGTGCAAACGCCACAAGATTGGAATCTTGTGTGTGATTAAATGTTGGAACCAGATGGCAAAATCCAGGATCAACACTGCCAGCAAAAACTCCAGCCAAATAGGCCAACCCACGATGTTGAACAGCCCCCAACCATTGCTGCCAGCATCAACTGCGGCGCCAACCGCCAAAAGAGGCAGGCCAACAGCTAAGAGGCGCAGGGTCAGTGTGTTCACGATTGTGATCGCCCAGTTCGTCGCCCAACGATGCGCGCGGGACTGAACGCGTGCTCGTCTTGGGGCCAACGTCTCGGCCAACGCAAACAGCGAAAAGAGACCGAGGAAAATTGACAGCCGAATGATCGCTTCGTTTTCCATAACCGAAAGACTATGCCCTGTCTCGCAGGTGACAAGACCAGCAATTACACAAACACGTCACTCTGGCGCGACGTCTGGTCGGATCAAGGAACCAGCACCATGTTCAGTGAACAGTTCGAGTAATACGGCATTGGGCGCGCGCCCGTCCAAGATCACAACCGCGCGGACACCCTCATCAATTGCATCAAGTGCGGTTTCGGTTTTGGGGATCATCCCGCCTGCGATCACACCGTCCCGCGTCAGCTGCCGGATCTGTTGGGCCTTTAACTCGGTCAGAACTTCACCTTCTGCATTTTTAACACCGGCCACATCTGTCAACAGGAGCAGGCGATCAGCTTGCAGAGCCGCCGCAACCGACCCTGCCGCAGTGTCACCATTGATATTGAACGTCTCGCCGTTCTTTCCCGCGCCCAGCGGGGCCACAACGGGGATGACGTCCTGATCGAAGAGGCCCCTCAGTATCTGAGGATCCACTTTCGAGGGCGTCCCGACAAAACCCAGATCCGGGTGCGTCTGTTCACATGTGATCAAACTGGCGTCTTTGCCGGAAAGGCCCACAGCGCGTCCGCCCTGGCGTCCGATAGCCTGAACGATGCGCTTGTTGACCACCCCGGACAATACCATCTCGACCACTTCGACAGTGGCCGCATCCGTCACCCGTTTGCCGTTTACGAAGTCAGATTGGATGTTCAGTTTGTCCAGCATCGCGTTGATCATTGGACCGCCGCCATGAACGATCACAGGGTTTACGCCCACCTGACGCATCAGCACCACATCGCGCGCAAAGCTGTCCATCGCCTCATCACTGCCCATGGCATGGCCACCGAGCTTGATGACAACGGTCGCACCTGCATAGCGCTGCAGATAGGGTAGGGCGCGAGACAGCGTCTCGGCGGTGGCGATCCAATCCCGGTTCATGTCTTGTGTCTTCATGATCGTTCCGTTTCGCGCCTTTCTGCGCGCGATCTCGGGGCGCGGCAAGATTTTTTCAGAAGAATCTCACACAAGGCCCGCGACAATGGCGCGGAGCGTGGCGATGCCGTCGCCTTTTTCGCTAGAGGTCAGTACGAGTTCCGGAAACGCGGCAGGGTGTTTCGACAGTTTATCACGAACCTGATTGAGAACCCGCGCTCGATCCTTGTCCTTGACCTTGTCAGCCTTCGTAAGCACGCATTGAAAGGTCACGGCGGCGCTGTCCAAAAGACTCATTATCTCTTCATCGACGGCTTTCACGCCATGGCGTGCATCAATCAAGACAAATGCACGGCGAAGAGTTTGCCGCCCTGATAGATACTGTTTGAGAAGTCGTTGCCATTTTTCCACGACGGCCACCGGCGCATTAGCAAACCCATATCCCGGCAAATCGACGAGGTACCGCGTGTCCCCCAAAGCAAAGTAATTGATCTCTTGCGTCCGACCTGGCGTGTTCGACGCGCGTGCGAGCCCTTTTCTCCCCGTCAGCGCGTTAATGAGGGACGACTTACCAACGTTGGAACGTCCGGCAAAACAGACCTCAATGCGGTCCGCGGGTGGCAGACCGGACATTGCCACGACACCTTTGACAAAGTCGCAGGGTCCGGCAAAGAGCTTGCGCCCCTTTTCGATCGATGCGTCATCAGGTGCCTCGGCCAGAGGAAACTGCAGAGAGGACATCAGACGCGCTCGACCTTAGCGCCTAGCGCGATCTCTCCACCTTCGATCACTTCAGCGTAGACGCCGAAATCTTGATGATCCCAACCATCCCGTAATGCACCCAACGTGTCCGCGTCCCGCGTGCCGGTTTTGGGGTTGGCCGCAGTGTGAAGGCAACGTTCGATCCGTTCATGCACTTTCAGCACAGTATCGCCCACGCGAACAGTCTTCCCGATCCAGTCAAACTCTTCCCAAGGTGCGAGACCATCGAACCAGATGTTGCCCCGCCAGCGTTCGACCTCAATCGGTTGACCGAGCTTTTGCGACACTGCACGATGCGAGCTTTCATTCATGATCGATACAGACGGAAAATCGCTATCAGTCATACCACGCGTCCCGGCGGAAACGATACGCCGGGGTTGGGCACGGTTTTCCGGGATCAAGGGTGCGATCCAGGCCAGAAACTGGCTGGCTTCCAGGTAATCGTCGGGTCGAAATGTCATCTCGCCCAACTTTTCATGGGTGAGTGTGATCTTTTGCTCGCTTTCATGCAAACGGGCCCACAGGCCAGCCAGAGCAGGTGTGCGCGTGCCGATCATGAAGTTCATGCACTCCGCCCAGCCCTCGCCGTTATGCTTGGACTGATCATGTTGAACGGCCCAATACCGATCCCAGGGCATGGCTTCACCCGTGACCAAGGTCACGGCCTCCAGCGCTTCCCGTCCATGACTTTTGATCGGGTGCCGCCACAGCTGTGTGACCGTACCCGACATCAGCTTTTCCCTTTGTCGCCGCTTTTCGGCTTCGCTTCGGCCTTGCCGTCCCGCTTAAAGCTTTCCCGGATGTTGCCGAAAACGTCGGGCTTGAATCCTTGGCTGCGCATGATGGTGTATTGCTGGATGAAAGTGATCGTGTTGTTGGCGATCCAGTAGACAACCAGACCCGACGCGAAGCCACCCAGCATGAACATGAAGACCCATGGCAACCATGCGAAAATCATCTTCTGCGTAGGATCTGTCGGCGCTGGATTCAGCTTTTGCTGTAGCCACATCGAGATCCCCAGCAAGAGCGGCAAAATACCGATAAAGAGCAACGCCATCAAAGATCCGGGTTCTGGACCCGCGTTGCCCAAGAGACCAAAGAGGTTGAGGATCGATGTTGGATCTGGCGCGCTGAGGTCTTGGAACGGGCCAAGCCACGGTGCATGCCGCAGTTCGATGGTGACAAAAATCACTTTGTAGAGCGAGAAGAAGATCGGGATCTGCAAGAGGATTGGCAAACAACCGGCTGCCGGGTTCACCTTCTCTTTCTTGTAGAGCTCCATCATCCCTTGCTGCAGCTTTTGACGGTCATCGCCCGCGCGTTCCTTCAACGCTTCCATCTGGGGCTGCAACTCTTTCATCTTCGCCATCGAGACATAGGACTTATACGCTAGCGGGAAGAGGACCGCTTTGATGATTAGCGTCAGGGCAATAATGGACCACCCCATGTTGCCGATCAGAATGTTCAGCTCGTGCAACAACCAGAAAATGGGCTTGGTTAGAAAGAAGAACCAACCCCAGTCGATGGAGTCGATAAAGCCCTCAATGCCGTCGGATTGATAGGTGCGAACCGCCTCCCATTCCTTGGCTCCGGCAAACAGCTGGGTCGAAAACTCGATTGAGTTATTTGTAGCGACCGTGACCGTCGGGAGTTTTGTTGTCGTTTGGTAGATGTCACGTGCTGTATCGCGGATCGTGCTGAATTCAAACGCGGTGCCCGGCTGTGGGATCAGCGTCGTCATCCAGTAATGATCGGTGAAACCGGTCCAACCGTTTAACGCTACGTTGCGCGCATCATGCTCACCCACAGGGTCAATATCGTCGTAATCGGTCTCGACCAGCTCTCCATCTGCCATAGCCACGGCGCCCTCATGCAGGATGAAGAAGTTCTTCAGACCCTGCGGCTCTCCATGGCGAGCGATGATCCCGTAGGGCGCGAGCGACACAGTGCTTGTGCCTGTGTTCTGAACGCCTTGGGTGACGTCAAACATAAAGTCTTCGTCAATGGCGATCGTACGGGTAAAAGTCAGACCCGCACCGTTGTCCCAACTTAACGTGACCGGCGTTTCGGGAGTTAACGTTTCACCTGAGGCGATGGACCAAACTGTATTCGGGCCTGGGACGAGATCAGGGGTCAAACCCGCGCCCGCGGCCCAACCATAAAGAGCATAGTACGCGTTCGGGCCGTCCACCGGTGATAGCATCGTGACGATGGGTGCATCGGGCGTGTTTTCGACGCGGTAATCTTTCAAGGACAGGTCGTCGATGCGCCCTCCCAAGAGAGAGATCGATCCCGTCAGTCGGGGCGTCTCAATTTCAACGCGGGGCGCTGCGGCCAAAGCGTCTTCGCGGGTGTCTGCCTGAGGTGTTGTCGTCTCGCTGCCCGTTCCGGCAGCTTGCGGCACTGAGGCCGTTCCGCCTTCGGCCGTTTCCGGGGCAGTCGTCGCAGTTTGTTCGGGCAACGGTTCAGGTTCTGGCGGCGGGAACAGCACAAACCATACGAGAATGACGAGAAAGCTCAGCGCCGTCGCGAGGATGAGATTCTTGTTCTGATCGTCCATATTGGGCCGCCACCTCATGCGTTTCCAGACAGGGGGGTTCAACAGAGTGCCAGCCCAAAGGTCAAGCAGAATCCGGTGATCTGGGCGCGCGCGCCGCGCTAGAACGCATGTGTGGCGGATAATACCGTTGATCAACCCGTACGACGATTGAAATCTGGGGGCTGAGCGATCTTGGCCGCGTGTTGTTTTAGCCAGCCAGAAGTCTCATCAAACGGCATCGGACGCGCAATGCCAAAGCCCTGAACATAACCGCAGCCCAACTGCGCAAGAAATGCATGTTCACCCACCGTTTCGACGCCTTCTGCAAGCGTATCAAGCTCCAGATGTTCGGCCATGCTCAGAAGCGCGCAAAGCAAGCGTCGCTGCTCAGGATCCTGATCAGACTTCATGACAAAGGATCTGTCGATTTTGATGCGATTTATCGGAAATCGTTTGATCGCTGCGATCGACGCATGTCCCGTCCCGTAATCATCCAGATCGATTGTACACCCTAACTGACTCAGCCGGCGAAGGTTGCAGACGAAAGTATCGTCTGGGGTGTCGGTCACAACTGTTTCCAGGATTTCCAAGCACAATCGACCGGGTGATAGATCAAAGCGCTCAAGCTCCCATGCGATGAGATCGCTCAAGCCTGGATTGGCAAGATCCTGTTGGGACACGTTTATCGACACCATGGGGACCTGCGCGCCAGAATTGTCCCAATCCACTAATGCTTGCAAGGCTTGCCGCAACATGGTTTCGGTCAGACGAGGCAACTGGCCCTGTGCTTCAATCACCGGCAAAAACTGATCTGGCAGGATGGGCCCGTGTATCGGATGATGCCAGCGCGCCAGGGTTTCAAACCCAGACACGCGTGCTGTGTCCGTATCGAGTTGCGGTTGAAACCACGCTTGAAACTCGCCCTGGTTCAGCGCGTGCATCACATCTTGTGCCAAAGTCGCACTGACATCGAGGCGAGATTGCATGTCTTTTGTATAGGCGCGAATGCCAGATGGACCGTTCCTCCGCGCGTCTGTCAGGGCCAATTGAGCGGCATTGATCCATGTTCTGGAACTGCTCGCAGGCGTCGCGTTGCGCAGGCAGAACCCCAGCGACCCCGAGAGATAAATTGTCAGGCCGTCGATATGAACAGGTTCCTCAATCACCGCTTGCAGCCGACCTGCGATCTGGACACCAGTTTCAAGATCCAACTGTGGGACCGGGGCAAGACATATTGCAAAACGGACCTCACCAAACCGCGCGATTTTGTCTTGTGGACGTAGGGCGCCGGTTATGCGCTCGGCAGTCCGTTCTATGATCAAGTCAAAAGCGATCTGACCATGACGGTCGAGCAATTCATCCGCGTCATCAATCTCAATCACAAAACAGGCCGATCGGAGATCGCCGTTGTTTGTATGCGCGAAGATCTGTTCAACCTCTGCCTCGAACCTGTCGCGCAGCATCAGGCCGGTTTTTCCGTCCTGACCAGTTTTCCCCAAACCGATCATTGGATTGGCGAGGCGGGTCAGCAACACAGCGGACGGCAAAGTCACAGCAAGCAGTGTCATCCATTCATCACCCCCAAATCGATATGCGGCGAGCATTATGGTGGGGAACACGGCCAGAGCAATGAACAGCAGATCAATTGGCCCAAACGTTGCAAGATTTGAACTCTTACGCGCGAACATGTCGGGAGCGACTCCTTCAAAACATGAAGGCACCCTAGGCGCAGAAAGTGTTTAGCTGATTAACTCAGACGCGGAATATGTGTGTCGCTTTCGTCGAACTGCTGCGAATTACTTCGTATCAGCCCCGCAAAGTCAAAAAGCTTCGGGTCCAGCAGATGCGACGGCCTTGCATTCATCAACGCACGGAACATCACTTGGCGCCGTCCGGGACTGTTCTTTTCCCACCCGTCCAGGATCTGTTTCACCTGCTGGCGCTGAAGCCCGTCCTGACTGCCACACAGATCACACGGAATGATTGGATAGTTCATGGCGCGCGCGAATTTCTCGCAATCGACCTCTGCGACATGTGCCAGCGGACGATAGACAAACAGGTCACCCTCTTCATTCACGAGTTTGGGTGGCATCGTCGCCAAACGACCGCCGAGAAAGAGGTTCATGAAAAACGTCTCAAGGATATCGTCGCGATGATGACCCAACACGACGGCCGAACACCCTTCCTCTCTTGCAATGCGATAGAGATGCCCTCGGCGCAGGCGGGAACATAAGGCGCAATAGGTTCTCCCTTGAGGCACCTTGTCGACAACCACCGAATAGGTGTCCTGGTATTCAATGCGATGCGGCACATCCACGGATTTCAGAAATTCGGGCAGGACGGTCGCTGGAAACCCAGGCTGCCCCTGATCCAGATTGCAGGCCAGAATATCGACAGGCAAAAGACCGCGCCATTGCAGCTCGTGCAGCACTGCAAGCAAGGTATAACTGTCCTTGCCGCCGGACAAACAGACAAGCCAGCGCGCACCGCGTTCGATCATGCCATACTGCTCGATCGCCTCGCGGGCATGTCGCACGATACGCTTTCGCAGTTTGCGAAACTCGGTGCTGGAAGGCGCGCCGGCAAAAAGCGGATGGATATCGTCATCAGGTGTGTCACGCATATGTGCTGCTTTAGTGCGTTCTGACGCGCTGGGCAAGAAAGGTGCATCACCACTTTGAAGGAAGCTTGGAAATTCCCGTTCTCATATTTCCGGCTGTTTTCTGCTTGCCAGTCTGGACCCGGGTGAAGGTTGCACCACATCTGCACGAAACAATCTCTCAAGGCATCGCCCATGATCCGTATCCTTTCCTTTTTGCTGCTTGCGTTTGTCCTGACGGCTTGTGCGGGCAAACCGTCATTGGATGACGAGAAGCTGTCGGATCAGAAACTGGATCTCGAGGTCTTTTTTGCGGGTAAGTCCAAAGCATATGGTCAGTTTCAGGATGTTTTCGGAACTGTGCGCCGCCGGTTCGAAGTGGATATTACCGGCAC
>CAYODE010000140.1:0-9558 GCA_964402685.1 uncultured Aestuariivita sp.
GGCCCGCAATCGCGCGCTTTCGGGCAGCTATGATGATTATATCCAGACGGATGCTGCGATTAACCGCGGCAACTCGGGTGGCCCACTGTTCAACATGGATGGCGAAGTCATCGGTGTGAACACCGCAATCCTGTCGCCCAACGGCGGATCGATCGGCATTGGCTTTTCGATGGCTTCGAATGTTGTGACCCGTGTGGTCGATCAGTTGAAAGAATTTGGCGAAACGCGCCGCGGTTGGCTGGGTGTTCGCATCCAAGACGTGACGCCGGATGTGGCCGAAGCCATGGGTCTTGAAGCGGCCGCCGGTGCTCTGGTGACAGATGTTCCTGACGGCCCCGCCAAGGATGGCGGCCTGGAGGCGGGCGATGTCATCCTGTCCTTTGACGGCCAGGATGTTGAAGACACCCGCGGCCTGGTGCGCCAGGTTGGCAACACCGATGTTGGCAAAACCGTACGTGTGGTGGTCTTCCGTGAAGGTGGCACACAAACCTTCCGCATCACATTGGGACGTCGCGAGGACGCCGAGCGCGCTGTACCTGCGGTTATGGAAAACCCGGTTGAGCCAAAGGAGCCTGCACGCAAAGAGGTGCTTGGCCTGACGCTTTCGATCCTGACAGAAGAGCTGCGCGGCGAGATGGGCATTCCCGAAACGGCCGAGGGCCTGGTGGTTGTCGAAGTTGATGAAGTCTCGGAGGCTTTCGAAAAGGGGCTGCGCGCAGGAGATTTGATCACCGAAGCCGGACAGCAAAAGGTAACCACACTGAGCGACTTCGATGATCGCGTGTCCGAAGCTCAGGATGCCGGCCGCAAATCGCTTTTGCTGTTGGTGCGCCGGGGTGGAGATCCTCGATTTGTGGCCTTGGGGCTCAAGTAAGCATCAAACCGACAAAGAACTGAAAACGCCCCGCACCGCGGGGCGTTTTTCGTTTTGGCTTAGGGAGGTCAGGTATCGGGTTCGACCCGCGCAAGCCCCAATTTGCGGGCAGCGGCCAGTGACAAAATCCCTGAATCGAGACCCTGCGCATTTTGGTAGCGGCGCACAGCGGCGCGCGTGCGGGCATCCATCTCTCCGGTTATGGGGCCGTAATAGAGGGTCCGAGCGGCCAAAGCCCGTTGTACCGATGCGATGAATTCGGGTGTCATCTCGGTCTCGCAGAGTGTCTGGAACCAAGCGTCCTGCCGCTCGCGTACGATCTTTTGCTGCGTTTCCGTCTTGTAGATGGCCGGTGCGATCACAGCGCCGTCGCTGGCGATCTGTGCGGGTCGCACGATCACTTGTTCCGTCACGGTTTCGATCACCGCGGGTGACGTGGTTTTGCCCCAACATGTCCCAGGTGCAGCTGTGGGCGGAGTGACTTGCGTCAGGAAAGCCTGATCGGGCTTGCCAAGTGCCTGCACATCTGGCGTGGATGCAGGAGAACAGGCCGCGAGCGCGGCGATTAACACGGCACTGGCCGTGAGGTGGTGCGTAGGTCTGCTCATATCCGGGCCTCTGGCGGGCAGGTTTGCGCGACCATAACGCAAACGTTTTGCTGCGCCTAGGGGCCGTGATGAGCGGATTGATCCTCGGCCAAAAGCAGATCCAACATGTCCGAGATATCTTCGATCTCTTCAGCCAGGACATGTGTGACCCCATGGGCGCGTTGCATCCGACCTGTGACACGCAACATGCGCCCGGCGATCACTGCGCGGCGGAAGCGTTCATAGATGTTGCGCCAGACGATGATGTTCACCACGCCGGTTTCATCCTCCAGCGTCACAAAGATCACCCCCTTTGCGGTACCGGGCCGTTGACGCAGGATGACCAGCCCCGCCACCGCTATCCGCGCGCCGACGGGCGGCAGATCCATCTCGGACGCGCGCAGGCAGGATGGCGGGCGGGGCCATGCCGGCGGTCCGGGCTGCAGCGGGGCTGCTGGATCGGTATACATCATCAAATCAGGCATGAGAACAAAAATAGAACATTTGGTATTAAGTGCAAGCCATACGATCAACCCTCGCAAAAGGGGCTGGCGCGACCTACATCGCTTGGCTAGAGAGATTCGGGATGTTTTGCGCAGAGGCCCTTTTCGGGCGGCGCCTGAGGAAAGGATGAACAGCGATATGGCCAAGATCACCTATATCGAGCATGGCGGAAAAGAACACGTGGTAGAGGTCGCAAATGGCCTGACCGTGATGGAAGGCGCGCGCGACAACAACATTCCCGGCATCGAAGCCGATTGCGGCGGAGCATGTGCCTGTTCGACCTGCCACGTTTACGTGCATCCCGACTGGGTCGAAAAGCTGCCCACAAAGGACGACATGGAAGAAGACATGCTGGATTTCGCGTATGAGCCCGATCCGGCACGGTCCCGTCTGACCTGCCAGCTGAAAGTTACCGATGAGCTGGACGGATTGGTTGTCCAGATGCCTGAAAAGCAGATCTGATGCGGTTGCTGGCGCTGGCATGGATGTGTTTTGCCAGCGGAGCGGCGGCCCAAACGATCACCAGCGCAAGCTACAGCGCGCCGACTGATCGCTACCCCCACGGCGTTCTGGGGGATGATATCGAATATGCCCAACTGGACGTGACCCTCTCAGATGGGCGCGTCCTTTCCGCGTATTACGAAGCAACTCTTGTTTTTGAAGACATTGCGCCCCGGCTCTGGGATGTCACCGGAGATGGCGTGCCCGAGGTTGTCACGGTGGAAAGCCATGAGGCTCAAGGCGGTCGACTGGTGATCTGGGGTTTGGAGGACGGTCAATTGCGCCAGGTTGCGCGCACGCCATTTATCGGCACTCGCTTTCGCTGGCTGGCACCCGTCGGGGCCGCGGATCTGGATGGGGATGGACATATCGAAATTGCCTATATCGACCGTCCCCATTTGGCGAAAACGCTGCGCGTCTGGCGCTATACACCGAATGGTTTTAACGAGGTCGCAACCCAAACGGGTCTCACCAATCACAAGATCGGTGAGGACTTCATAACGGGTGGCGTGCGGACGTGTGGGACGCTACCGGAAATGATTGTTGTCGATGCCGGTTGGCGTAATATCGTGGCCGCACAACTGGCTTCAGAAGGTGTCACGACAAAAACGATTGCGCCCTTCGAGGGGACCGCGTCGGTCAACCGCGCGCTTGAATGCGGTTAGAGCGGCAGCCAAGCGAACGCGTCCCCGTCGGCTTGTGTATGCCCAAGTGAGGGTAGCCAAAAGTGGCTCCCGATCACGAGATGCCCACCTTCGCTGGTTTTTTTCCAATAAGGCATGCCGTGATGCAACCGCCTGAACCGGGTCCGCGTCATAGACGAAATGCCAGTTCGGGCGGGCGCATTGAACGGATGTGTGCAGTGCATCGCCGGTGATGAGCGCACGGTCTCCTTTGCTGGTGATCTCGACAGCGACATGGCCCGGAGAATGCCCTGGCGTTGGGACCAGACGCACGGTATCGCCAATCTGGTGGGCACCTGACACTCTTTCTGCAAGCCCTGCAGCGATCACTGGTAATACGCTTTCAGTATAGGTCGGACCACCTTCTACCCCAAAGAACTCGACATCCGCGTCCGGCAAAAGATACCGCGCGTTGCGAAACGTCGGCACCCAGACACCGTTTTCCAGTCGGGTGTTCCAGCCGACGTGATCGACGTGCAAATGCGTGCACATGACATAATCGATGTCATCTAGTCCCACACCTGCCGCGGCAAGGCTTGCCATGAAGCGACCGGTTTCACGTTTGTTCCACGCGGGTAAACGCGCAGTTTTGTGGTTTCCGACGCATGCGTCCACGAGGATGACGTGATCCGGTGTGCGGAGCAGAAACCCCTGAACCGGCATTTTAAGCTTGCCGCTATGTGCACATAGACAGCCCGGCGCCGATTGTTCCAACAAATCAACGCCATCGGGATCAATGTTGGGGTAGAGAAAATCGGGCGCATGAAGCGGGTCGACGCTTTCCAGAATACGCCAGATCTCCACCTCGCCAATACGAGTGAGCATTGCATCTACCTTTTTATGTCAGAACCATCATCATCGTCGCAGGTTTGAGGCGTAGGTCAATTGACCACGTAAGTGGGTCGTTCCGTTTAAACGTGCCTAACCCACAGTCTGCTTCCTGAAACTGGCCGCTGAGTTTGCGCAGCGTCCACCCGAGGGTTTTTTCGATCAGTTTAAGTCTGTAGCCAACGCCCGCTTTGCGAACGCGTTCAACTCTTCGGCTTTGGCTCCGTTACGCGATAAAAACGCCAGTGCTACAGATTGCCCGTACAGATATTGCGCCAAGGATTCTGGTTGTTTCGCGCCCACTTTCTTTAGTGCAGCCACCAAACCATCACGTGTAGCAGCGTTTAACGCATGAATGTTGTCAGCCAGTTGCGTGCTGCTCTGAGCTGCGCAGGCTTCAGTAGCTGCCGCCAGCAGGCACCCCGTCGCCGGTCCGACAGGTTTCGCTGAAAGCGCTGCTACATAACTTCCAAGGTATGCTTCGGCGACATCCTGAACAGTCTTCGCTTTAGCAACGGCGTGCTGCACCGGGGTATCAATGCGTTTATGGTACCTTTTTAGAACTGCGACGAGGAAATCGTCTTTCCCACCGAACCGACGAGACAGGGCAGGCTTGGTTGTTCCTAACGCAGCCGCAATCTCGTTGAGCGACATTGCCAACGGCCCCTCCCGCCAGATGAGATCAACGGCTTGATCAAGCAGTTCATCATTGTCGAATTTTTTTGGTCGCCCTAGTGCCATTTGAAACCTTTTCGTACCGATTGGTATTTTTTTCTTGATATTGTGATCTGGTCATTTAAATACCGAATGGTACGAAAATACAAGTCCCTTTGAAACGCTAATATTTGGAGAGAAAAAATGACAACTGAAGCACAAGAAACCGGTCGGCTTAGTGGTAAGAAGGCCGTCATAACCGGCGGTACCACAGGTATCGGATTTGCTGCCGCCAGAAACTTTCTGGACGAAGGCGCTGAAGTTCTGATTACAGGGCGCACTCAGGAAAAGGTTGATGCAGCAGTCGCGAAACTTGGCGCCGGTGCTTCCGGCACGGCCGCGGATTCAAGCAATATTGACGATCTCAAAGCCCTGGCAGAAACGGCCAAGGCCCGTTTCGGTAAAGTCGACATTCTGTTTGCAAACGCTGGAAACGGGATGTTTGCGCCTGTCGCCGACGTGGATGAAGAGCTTTTCTCTCGTCAGTTCGACCTGAACGTCAAAGGCGCGTTCTTTACCGTTCAATCGCTTTTGCCGCTCATGGGCCAGGGTGGTTCCATCATCCTCACAGCGTCAGCCGTGCATGAAAAAGGTGCGCCCGGCGGCTCGCTTTATTTCGCGTCGAAAGCCGCGGTTCGATCTTTTGCGCGCACCATGGCGGCAGAATTTGGACCGATGGGCATTCGGGTGAACACATTAAGCCCGGGCATTGTTCCGACGCAATTCTTCGAGAATTCAAACGCACCGGCAGCACTCTACAACGATTTTGAAGCCATGGCCGGGCATGGGGCTCCTCTGGGCCGCGCAGGCACACCTGAAGAGCAAGCCGCAGCAGCAGTTTTCCTAGCCAGTGATGAAAGCCGCTTCATGACCGCATCCGACCTGGTGAACGACGGCGGTTGGATGAACGTATAAGGTCGCGTGAACCGCCCGGGAGCCTGTTATCCTCGGGCGGTTCAACCGATGCGCTTAACCCAAAGCGCGCCACCCGATGTCGCGGCGGCAAAACCCTTGGGGCCAGTCAATCGCATCCACCATGGCGTAGGCGCGGTCACGCGCTTCTTGCAAGTTTTCGCCCCGTGCCGTGGCGTTTAGAACGCGGCCACCGCTGGCAACGGTTTTTCCGTCTACTTCTGACGTGCCAGCGTGAAAGCACATCTCGAAACTGGTTTCTGGCAAACTGTCCAAACCACCGATGACCGAGCCCTTTTCGTAGGTCCCCGGATATCCGTTTGCGGCGAGGACGACTGTCATGGCATGGTCAGCGGCCCAGTTGACCTGCGCGTCACTCAGGCGCCCTTCGGCCGCAGCATGCATCAGATCCATCGCCTGTGCGCCCAGCCGCATCATCAACACCTGGCATTCGGGATCGCCAAAGCGGACGTTGTATTCCACCAGCCGGGGCTGGCCGTCTTTGATCATCAATCCGGCGTAGAGCACCCCTTGGTAGGGCATGCCTCGCTCGGCCATCTGGGCCATCGTGGGACGGATGATTTCATTCAGTGCTTTTTCGGCGATCTCATTGGTCAAAACAGGCGCCGGGGAATAGGCGCCCATGCCGCCAGTATTGAGCCCTGTATCGCCTTCACCAACGCGTTTGTGGTCCTGCGCCGTTCCGATGGGCAAAACCTGCTCTCCATCGCACAGCACGAAAAAAGAGGCTTCTTCCCCTTCCATGAATTCCTCGATCACGACTTCGGCGCCGGCGCCGCCGAATGCGCCCCCGAACATATCGTCAATCGCAGCTTCGGCCTGTGCGACGGTTTCTGCAATGATCACCCCCTTGCCAGCCGCCAGACCGTCTGCCTTGACGACGATGGGCGCGCCTTGTGCATGCACGTAAGCTTTTGCGGCTTCGGCATCAGTGAAATGCCCGTATCCCGCCGTCGGCGCATGTGCCGCATCGCAAATCTCTTTGGTGAAGCTTTTTGAGGCTTCAAGGCGTGCTGCCGCCGCCGACGGGCCAAAGACCAAAATGCCAGCTTCCCTCAACCGGTCGGCCACGCCAGCGGCGAGCGGGGCCTCTGGGCCGACGATGACAAAGTCAATCGAATTGGCCTCAGCAAAGTTCACAACGGCACCACCATCTTCGATATCGAGCTTGGCACAATCCGCAATCTGGGCGATCCCCGCATTGCCGGGCGCGACAATCAGCTTATCGCATTTGGGGTTTTGCATCACGGCCCAGGCCAAAGCATGTTCGCGGCCACCGCCGCCCAAAATCAGGATATTCATGGCACTTTGCCTTCCGCTGCTTGGCCTTTATGTCCTGCGGTTCTAAGCTGGCCAAAAGGCAGTGACAAGGCGCGCGACATGGACCTGATCGACGATCCCCAACCCGGGCAGAATGCACCGGAATTTTCGGTTTCCGAGATCTCCGGGCTCATCAAGCGGATGATTGAGGGCGAATTCTCGCATGTCCGCATTCGGGCCGAAGTCGGACGCGTGTCGCGTCCGCGATCTGGCCATGTCTATCTGGATCTCAAGGACGACCGCGCGGTGATCGCGGGTGTCATGTGGAAAGGCGTGGCGGCCAAACAGGTCACCCAACCCGAAGAGGGGATGGAGGTCGTTGCAGTTGGCCGCCTGACCACGTTCCCGGGACAGTCCAAATATCAGATGGTGATCGAAGAGATCCGGCCGGCGGGCATGGGCGCGTTGATGGCGATGCTTGAAAAGCGCAAGGCCCAGCTCGCGGCGGAGGGCCTTTTTGCGGCTGAACGTAAACAGCCCTTGCCCTACTTGCCTGAGATCATTGGGGTCGTAACCTCACCCTCCGGTGCTGTAATCCGAGATATTCTGCACCGGCTCCGCGACCGGTTCCCGCGCAAGGTGCTGATCTGGCCCGTTGCGGTACAGGGCGAGAAATGCGCCCCCGAAGTGGCGCGCGCAATCGCAGGGTTCAATACGTTGACCCCCGGCGGCGCGCTGCCGCGACCAGATCTGCTGATCGTGGCACGGGGCGGTGGATCGGTCGAAGATCTGTGGGGTTTCAATGAAGAGGTTGTTGTGCGCGCCGCAGCGGCCTCGGACATTCCGCTGATCTCCGCTGTGGGGCATGAGACGGACACAACACTGATCGATTACGTGGCAGACCAGCGCGCGCCTACGCCAACGGCCGCGGCAGAGCTTGCGGTCCCGGTTCGCATGGAGTTGCTGGCCTGGACGGAAAATCAATCTGCGCGGCTGTCGCGCGGCATGACCAACGGACTTGGTCAAAGGCGCCAAAGGTTGACGGATCTAGGCCGGGCTTTGCCCAAGCCGGGAAGCTTGCTTGATGCGGCACGTCAACGGCTGGACGTTGCCTCCGACCGGCTGCCCGCGGCGTTGGATCGAGGTGTGCAACGGCGTAAGCTTAGATTAACCGAACTTTCCGGATCCCTCCGCCCAAGGGTTCTGGCCGGCCAGGTGCGCGACCGGCAAGACGCAATCGCAAAGCTAAGCGCCCGGCTTGCCCCTGCGCTCGCTCGTTCGGTAACACAACGCCGCCAAGCGTTCGAACAGCGCGCGCGGCTTTTGCAACCGCAGAGGCTCAACGCGGACTTGTCGCAGAAGAGCCTTGCTCTGCGTCAGTTGGAACGGCGTTTGTCGCAGGCTGGGCAGAGCCAAATCGCCCGATGGCAAGCGCAAGTAGAGGCCGCAGCACGCTTGCACGAAACGCTCAGCTACAAAGCGACGCTTGAGCGTGGTTATGCAGTGATCCGGTCTGAAGGTGAGGTCCTGACCCTTAAGGCGCAGGCGGAGAAGGCCACAAGCCTTGAGATCGAGTTTGCCGATGGTCGGATGCAAATAGGGGGCAAAGCGCCCCCCAAATCAAAGCCAAAGCCGCCAGAGCAGGGCAGTCTGTTCTAGGTTTGGGCCGCCTTCTTACAGGAAACTGAGGAAACTCTGCGTCAAACGCAGATCAAGTTTGTAATTTGGGATGACCACGCAGGTTTCGTGCCTGTGTCGAAGTTCTTTGATCGGTCGTTCTATCAACTGACTGGCTTTCACAGCGCTGTCCTCAAGAAAGATCCCGACACCCAATCCCTCCAAAATAGCCTCTTTCATCACTGGAAATGTCGTGGTTTTGACAATCCGTTTTGGGGTGAGTTTGTGTTTCTGAAGCGCAGATGTGACCACCCTTTGCGTCAGCGATCCCACCTCTGGAAGCAGCAGCGTGTCGGACATGATGTCTTTCAGAGAGATCTCCGAAAGTGCAGCCAGTTCGTGGTCCTTCAGCATGTAGAGCACATACCTCGCAGACGCGATTTTCACCCTATGCCAATCTTTGCGAGGTGTCGGGTCCGTCACAATCGCAATATCTGTCTGGTGGGTTCGGAGCATTTCCATTGCCGTGGTCCAATCGACAAGCGAGAAGTCGATACCGACATCCGGATAGGCTTTGGCATAGCGCGCGATCAATTCCAGAGCCGGTTGTGGTGCATTGGCGATAAACCTGAGGTGACCCTTGGTGAGTTCGGTGTAGCCGCGCAGTTTTTCTTCAGCCAAGGCGTCAAAGGTGGCATATCTGTCGGCAAGTTCGAAGAATTCCTGGCCGGTTGTCGTCAAGTGAATTCCGTCGCGATCTCGCACTAACAGCCTGACACCGACGATTGCCTCGAGTTTCGCGATATGTTGCGTAACCGCAGATTGGGACACGCCCATGGTGCGCGCAGCCGCAGAAAAGCTCCCATCGCGAACGACTTGCGCCAATGCCTTAAACTGATGCGGATTGAAAACCATGACGCCTCTCTTCCGCCAAGTTTAAAGAGCATAAGTGACACTAATATTGCGTCACAGAATCGAGACCTCGGGTAGCTAGCGTTTCGCCAAGTCCAGCGATGCACGGGGCCCCCATGGCAGAGATTTCACTTAGCAACATTCA
>CAYODE010000141.1:0-9523 GCA_964402685.1 uncultured Aestuariivita sp.
GACATGATGTCATCAACCTGCACCTTCTCGGTCGCGCCAATGAAGTTCGCACCGGCAAGGTTGCGCCATGTCTCGGGCTGCATCTTCTCGGTATTGCCGATCACCCGGTCGACCTCGCTCATCTGGGCAAAGGTCTCGGGCTCGGTCTGCGCCGCGCAGCCGGTCACGACCAGCGTTGCGTCCGGGTTCTCACGGCGGAGCTTACGGATCTCTTGCCGCGCCTTCCGCACGGCCTCGGCGGTCACGGCGCAGGTGTTGACGACCACCGTGTCGCCCAGCCCTGCATTGGCCGAGAGTTCTTTCATCGCTTCGGTTTCATAGGCGTTCAGCCGACAACCGAGCGTATGGAAAACAGGCGCACGGCGGTCCATCAGGCGAGGCTCCTTAAGAAAGCATCGGTCAAAACGCCTGAGAACACATGCGCGCTCGGCCCGGTCATCCAGACCCCATCCTCGCGCCACTCGACCTCAATCTCGCCGCCATCCAGCGTCAGCCGCACCTTGCGCCCGGTCAAGCCCCGCCGCGCGGCGGCCACGGCTACAGCGCAGGACGACGAGCCTGAGGCCAGCGTGATGCCCGTGCCCCGCTCCCAAACCCGCATCCGCAGATGATCCGGCCCGATCACGTGGCAGAACTGGACATTGGTCCGTTCGGGGAACAACGGGTGATGCTCCATCTCCGCTCCGCGGACTGCCAAATCCACTGCCTCAGCGTCGTCGACAAAAAACGTGCAATGTGGGTTGCCCATGCCTGTGGCGACAGGATCGCCGTCGATCGGCAGATGGTCCGTTTCCATCGCCTCGGCCAAGGGGATCTCACGCCAATCCATCTGCGGCTGGCCCATATTCACCGATGTCAGCCCGGTGCCCATGTCGCGGGCCTCCAGGAGGCCACGCTCTGTCTTCAGCGTCATCTCGGTTTTGCCGGAAACATCCATCTCATAGCGCGCGATACAGCGCGTAGCATTGCCGCAAGCCGCAGAGGGCGAGCCGTCCGCGTTGAAAAACCTCAATGCCAGATCGGCCTCGTCATCGGGTGAGATGAC
The DNA here is from genome assembly GCA_964402685.1 of uncultured Aestuariivita sp. Classification (GTDB taxonomy): domain Bacteria; phylum Pseudomonadota; class Alphaproteobacteria; order Rhodobacterales; family Rhodobacteraceae; genus Aestuariivita. The sequence continues at coordinate 1,046 of CAYODE010000141.1, forward strand.
CGCCAGTTGATCAAACCCAACGCCGCGATGCCGATCCGCCAACGCACGCGCCAAAGGCGCAGTGATCTCCGCCACGGCCACCCGCGCGTCGATCACCACGAAATCATTGCCGAGCCCATGCATTTTCATGAAGGGCAGGCCGGAAGGGGCAGCCGTGTCAGACATGGGACGGGCATATAGCGCCTCATTGACCACAATGAAATCCCCACGGGTCCGATTTCCGCTTGACGCCTCCGGCAGGCATTTATACTGAGACGTCCTCGAGTGGGCCCTTAGCTCAGTTGGTAGAGCAACTGACTTTTAATCAGTGGGTCGCAGGTTCGAATCCTGCAGGGCTCACCACTGAACTCTCCGTGTGTCATTAACGCATAAGTGTGCAAGTGCCGTGTTTAGCGGTAGATGTCAGCGCAAAGCAGTGCGATTGTTTTGGACAAATTTCATAACAGGCGGGCTCAGTTTTAAGCTTTTCGTCAGGCAGTTTGACCGCATCCGAGATAGCTTGCCGGCACCTTATCTGTGAGCCAAACACCATTTTCCGCACAGAAGAACTCAAAGCCATCGTCGAACATTCGCTTGGCTTCGACGCGTAATACAACTGGCTTGCCGTGCAGCTGGCCAACGCGTTCGGCGATTTCAGGGTTGGTTGAGAGATGCATTTGACGACGGCTCCCAGAGTTTAACCCATCGGAGAAAATTGCATCTAAATTTGCGCTGGCTGTTCCGTGGTATAACTCGTCTGGCGGGCGCCGAGGTTCTAAGTCAAGGTCCACATCTACCGAATGGCCCTGTACTGCCCTAATCCGGGAACCATCCTCAGACAAAGTGAACCGTTTTTTATCGCTGCTTTCCACAAGCTGAATGAGCTCGTCGCGGCTTAGCTTTCGGCTTGCCTTTTTCAGCTTCCGCAGCAGTTCATCAACCCGGACCCACCCATGCTTATCAAGCTGAAGACCAATCTCTTCAGGTTTGTGCCTAAGCACCAGGCTTAAAAATTTGCTTTCTCTGCTCATACCCAATCCGCGAGTGCGCGTTAGTCTTGTTGGTGATTAACACGGACGCATTCGCCAAGGAATTACGTATAACGCGCGCGTTGGTCTCATCGTGGAAATTGTCGATTTGAGTTTGTTCCAGACTTCGATGCAGTAGAAGCAACCTGGCACCAGGCACAACTCGTTCGAACGAGGCAGCCCAAAGTCGACATCCAATCGATGGGCTTAATGCTGCAGTCACAGTCCGCTTTACAGTCATTCGCTGCAGGCAACAGAGCCGGATTTTGAAGAGGTACCGCACAAGTGCGTCTGCCAAGTCAGCAGACCTCTTCCAAGCATTTTTGGAGCCTGAGTTTCTTCGAAAATAACGGGTACTTGTACACCCCTGATAGTTCTCACGACCGAGACATGGTATCAATGGATTGGTATTATGAGGTTCGAAAAATGCTCGCCAACTTGCTCGATTTCTATGAACGATACCCGGATATTTTGCTCTACCTGAAGGGTGTTGATCGGGCGTCACTAAGACCCGACCTGATTGAATCCCTTGATTTTCACGGTAAGCGGCAACGTGAAATTTTCGATGTCGCACAGTTCTATCAGATTGACGAGCGCGCGGAGATGATGCTGCACGACCTCTCAGCACAAATGCGAGAGGACGGTTTAGACAGTATGTTCAGCAACGTTCGTTTGCCGTTCCCGGCAATGTTGTTGACTGTGCCAGAACCCAAGGTCGGCGAATGACCTGCCGCGCTGATCACCCAGGATGACAACGTACTCTACAGCCAGATCTATCTCGCGAATAACCATGGCTTGTTCCCGAACCTACTGATCTTCAAATCACAAGGAGCGTCGGTGGATATTCTACACTCACCTACCTTCGCTTTGTCTCAGGCTATCGGAGATAAGGTCACCGAAGAAGCAGCAATCAAACAGGAAAAGTCGCTCTGCTTTGGCTTTCTAGCTATGGCGGTCGGCATGTCGATCCTTTTTGAACACAAGGCCATGCTGGAGCAAGAGGAAGTGCCTGCATATCCAAGGGCCGAAAGACGAAGAGCGCAGAAATCGGGGCGAACACTGCCCAAGAAGTCCATAATCAAGGTCAACCTGGGCGACTTAGGCAAGCGTCAGCTTGAAGCGACCAGCGGCAAGAACCAGGCAACAGAAGAGGTCACCTTCAAGCGTAGGGCTCACTGGGTGCAGGGCCATTTTATGCGCAATCGGGCCGGTGGTATCAGCTGGAGGAATCCGCATATTCGTGGTGCCGGCCCTCTTCTAGAGCAAGAGCGACACATCTCCTCTAGTGCAGATTGAAGGGAACAGGTCTTCTCTTGACACGGTGCATTTGCATGCCTTCGGCCTACAACGAAGGTCCTTTCAGAAGTTCTGCTCTAGGCTCGCAACAGTGACGACAAGGTTTTTTGTTGCTTCAGTTCTATGGCATGCTCCTGGCGTGGATGTTGGAAGAAATTTGAGTGATCCTTGAAACGGCAAAACTCCATTTTTACGAAGACATTACACGCGCAAGAGCGCTTTGGGATCATGCAAGCGGCTTGCCGGACGGCTCCGTCAAAGACGATGTTCTCCGTTCAGCTTGGATGGTAGGTGTCGGTGCCAGCGACGCCTATTTCTGCGATGCCTACGCTGACCTTGTCGCGCGGACGATCAGAGCGAAAGAATTTCAGCCTTCAGGAAAGATACCTGACCGACTTGGCAATCTATCGGTCCCAGCGGTTGCCGTTTTAGATGCTTCCAGTAGCTGGCGATGGCGTATGGCAGCCAGAGGAATTATCGAGAAGCAAAGCGTTTTGTCTCTTGATGAGGTGAAGAAGTTCCTCAATCTGTTTTGCCGAAAGGATCACAAGCTACTTCAACAAGATACTATTGAGCATTGGATTATTCACGCGGATGCAAGGCAGCGAAATTTTGGGATTAGTTCCGCTGCCTATATTGCACTAGCGCCCGGGCAGAAGAGTTCAGCGAAGAAGTCGGCACTTGAAAAATTCCGCGCACGAATGCAGGGCATCTTTCAACGTCGTCACGATCGCATTCACAATTGCGACCGGCCCAAAATAGTGATTCAAGGGATAACCGAACCGTCAACAGAAAAGGCGATAGCTGACGTGCGGTTTCTAGTTGAACGGTGCACGGAGCACCTTCGCGATGAGTATCCGAGATATCTGGAACACAATCTGTTTTCGGGCGTAACTCGCAACAAAGTTGGTGCTTGAATCAGCTTCCACGGAACTACACTCGACTGTCTCGATTGGCTGAACCGTTACTTCAGTGCGGCTATCTGAAAGCGATCCGTATCCGTCTTGCAGCTTTTCTGCTTGTCGTATTCTTACGAAAAACGCGCATGCTCGGCTCATGGCCCAAGAAGAGCTTATTCTCAATCGCAACGTGATATTGGTAACAGCCCATGAAAATATTTCAATGGCCGAAGGGCAATGTCACTCTCGCATAGCCTTTTCAGACATATGATTGCAGTAACCACATAGTCCGCTGTCTAACGTCGTATACTCGTCCAGTGTAATGACCGCGCCGCACTGGACACAGCTTTCATCAAGCACGAAGCCACATGCTATGCACCCGTTCGCTTCGCCGTTTTGGACATAGGCGTCCGGCATCGTGCAATGTGGGCAGTCGTTAAATACTGGTTCGCCACCATCGGTTGCGGCGATGTAGTCATCTGCGCCGAACGCAGCATCCACCACCATTCGGAGGGAGTCGGGTACGTCGAAGACATCGCCGCATTGGGCGCACTTGGCATTGAAGCCTTCCGCGTTATCGTTGCCTGGGTTTTCTTGACCGATCAGCGATGACCCGCAATTCGGGCAGGACATTCGATCCAACGCGCCAGGTTCAACATGCCACTTAATTGGCGCAAGTTCAGCCAAACATCCGTCTTGCACCTTCTTGAACGCTGCGTGCTGTTTTAGGATCACGTCCCATGTGTCACCAAGTTCCTCTTTTGGGTCTTCCCCGAGGATTGCAAAGAAATCGACCACCATCGGGAAGGATGCAGCAATTGCTTCCTCAAGCGCTGTCACCGGCTCTTTCAGGTGATGGTGCTCAAGCTGGTTCCGCATTTTGACCAGCTTTTTCAAGTCGCCGTCAGGCCACGACAGGCCAAAGTCCTTGAAGCGCTTTACTAGATCGTGGAAGCCGATTGTTGTGGTACCGTCTAGCGCAACCGTGACACCACCGGCACCATCTGGAATGGGCTTAACTCTTGATCCGATTACCAAAAAGGGATCCGCGTCGGGTGCAGCCCGCACAAGGCATTCCTTCGCCAGAAGGAAAAGACCCGCATAGTAGTTGCGGGCGGAAGAAATCATACGGTCGTCGTCGCCAGTTTGGAAATCTTCAATGCCCATTCGGATCGACGTTACCGCATTCTGAAACAAAGCTGACATGTCCAAACCTGCTTCATCAGAACGGCAGCGCTGCGATCTCAGCCGCACGCGCTTTGGTCTCTTGCTCCGTCAGGGGACTCCCGCCAGACGCATTCGCAAGGAACTCCGCTTGATGGGCTAGACGTACCTTTTCGCGCTTTTGCCGGATTGAGTTCATCTGTCCAGCAATACGATGCCCACGCGCAGTAGACTTGCCAACAACAGCGCGGATGCCGCCGAGATGGCTCAACAGCCACGTTGATGCGATATCCAATTCATCGAACGTTTCACAGCTATGAAATTCGGCCCAAAGTTCTTTTGCGCGAAGCTCGACGTGGGCTTGCACGATCAAGTTTGAACCAACGATGCCGACCCCTGTAACAAAGACAGGGCGATTACCTGAAAAGAGTTTCAGTTTGTGAGAGTGCAGGCCTGCGTTCGACACAATATCGCGCACATCCGACCGCAGACTGCCGGTGATCTTGTGCCCGGATACCGTCAGGTCATCCACCCAGACTGAGTAGTTAAGGTCATCGGCCACGCATCTATCTGCAACAGAGTCAAACATGGGTCGATGGACCAGGGATGCCAAAACTGGAGTCAGCGGTGACCCGAAGCATGCCCGGTCATCTGCCGTCGCAAGATGCGCGATCAACCCGGCAACATCGGGCTGCATACCAAACTGCGCCACCAGCGAATTTCGGATCATCTGCCGAGTGGTAGATGGGTAGAACTGTCTCAGATCAAGTGTCATGAACTCTGCAGAGTTCAGGTGCGCCAGAGCGTTGTCACGTTGCGCTTTCCCTTTTCTCGGGCTCATTAAGTAGCTGGGCTGCGTGATCTTCGAGAAATGGAATCTAAGCCGCTCATGAACGGCCCGAAGGCGTCCTTCGGATAAACCAACTGCCGATCTTTGCCGTTCTTGGTGATCGTTCTACAGACAATAAACTGTTCCTTAAAGCGCGGTACAGCCAAGGTGTTCAGATCAGCCTTCGTTTCTCTGACCAATTCGGCTACGTCTCGTTGTGACGGGTTCTGCGCCAAAGGTGAACGCTCAAGCGGATACCGTTCGGAAGCTGATCGACTACGCCGACGCATCTTCCGCCCCTTTTGGCCTGAGCGTTCTCAGGATCGACAGGGCTTTTTCAGCAATGATCAACCGTCCCTTACGGACAGGCTCATGCCCTTCAATTTCCTCGGCGAAGAACATCAACTGCGATTTCCGAACGCCAAGCGCTGCGCTGTAGCGGTCTAGTGTCTCCATTGTGACCGACCGCATCCCACGCTCAATCTCTGAAACCATCGCTTGAGACATTCCCAATGCGTCAGCCATCTCGCTCTGTGAATAGCCCCAATACATCCGGGCCAGTGACAGCGCTTCGTTTATCATCTGGCGCTTTTTCTCAACCATGGGAGTTCCCAAGGGCTGCAAAGGGGACATCGTTCACTCCCACCAAGACATCAGCAGATCCAAGGCCCGCATGATGCCAACGACCAGCATCCAGAGATACCGTCGCTTCGATGGGTGCTTCCGACGCCGTCGCTGGCGATGATCGGTTTCGTCTCGCATTTTGTAGTCTCCTCTGTTCCGACCAGCGGAAGTGCTGGCCCCCGTAGGAACGAGGATGGCGATCAGCGACGTTAGACCCCTTCCATGCCGCACCCAACCCCGGATGGGTGCGGCGCGCGGCCACGGTCCCGTCCGAGACGCAGGTGTGAGTCGAAGGCGCGAAGCCTTCACAGGGCCTCTGGCCCCAGCCTTTGTCGGGTTCTGCGTATGCGAAAATCATCACATGCCGAACATAGGAAATGAACTGCAACTTCATAAGTAGAATATCACTATTAGTAATAATCGTACAGCCGACCATAAGATGAACTGCCAAAGCGAAAATCTGCGCAAGTCGGGTTAAGGTGCAGCGCACATAAAAGACGCGCGAATTTCTTGCAGTCAGACAAAGGCAAAGGCAAGCTGCGAACAAAAGGTAAACATTTGAAGGCGAGCAGATGCGGGCTTTTATCTCCTACTCCCATCATGACAAAGCCGCGCTTGAACGGCTGCACGTCCACCTGAAGAACCTGATCCGGGATGGACATATTAAGACATGGTACGACCGCGACATCCTGGCTGGCAGCGAACTGGACGCTGAGATCGAACGGGAAATGGAAGCTGCCGATCTCTTCCTGCTAATGGTCAGCCCTGACTTCATCGCATCCGACTACTGCGTCGAGCGTGAAATGAAGCGGGCACTTGAACGCCATGCTGCCGGAAATGCCCGCGTGGTGCCTATTATCGTTGAAGAATGCGACTGGAAGGCGATGGATATGTTGCGCCAGCTCAAGGCCGTGCCGACAGACGGCAAGGCGATCAGTGAATGGGCTAACCCTAACACGGCCTATCTGAACGTAGTGCAGGAGTTACGCCGGATCATCGAAGCGGAGAACGCACCTATGGCTACGGCCAAAACCGCGCCTGAACCAGTTACTGAGCGCACAGCAACGGCCCGTTATCGTGCGAAACGGGAGTTCGACGAGATCGACCGAGGCGACTTCCGCGATTCAGCTTTTGCCACTATCAAGGATTACTTCCGGCGCGCGATCGATGAGATAGACTCAATAGATGGATTGCGTGGTCGTTTTGCAGACAGGGGCGCGACCTCTTTCGGGGCAACTATCGTGAACGGTGGGCAACGGAACGGGACGGCCCATATCACAGTGCATTGCCGCAACTCGCACGTTGCTCTAGGCGACATCTACTACTCGTTCAACGAAAACGCTGGCGACAATACCGCGAACGGCGGCTTCAATATCTCAGCAGATGATTACGAGCAGTTCCTGACTCAGACGATGAACATGTTTGGCAGCGCCGACGAGCGACTGACGCCACATCACGCAGCCGAGGTGCTCTGGAACGAATTCATTGGCAACGCAGGTGTCACCTATGACTGAGCGCGTCCGGTTCCGTTGCAAAAACTGCGGCCACCGCTTCGAAACAGAAGTGCTTGACGAAGACGAGCGCCGCGACGCCCGCCGCGAAAATCGACCGACCAACGCCGTGCACTGCCCGGAATGCAACCGTACTGATATCCGACGAGGCTGGGATTAACGGACATATATGGACACTTGAAACTCTATCCGGCACGGTCGAACAGACATTTCAAAGCGATCTTGATGCTCCGTGCAGTTTTCGCAACTCGCTAGCTGGAGCACGGGAAACAAATTCGAGGCCTAATAATATGGCGGATGCACATTTCGGAGTTCAGGTAGAGAAAGACCATTTTAAAAAGTTGGCCAGCGCAGATGCGATAAAGGTTCTGTCCGAGTTAGTATGGAAGTCTGTGGATGCCGACGCTACTCGGGTGGACATCGAGATCGACCATGACGATTTCGCCATGCGTTCGGTCACTGTTCGAGACAATGGCCACGGAATTCCCCACGTTGATATTGAAGAGTTGTTCGGTCGGTTGGGTGGGTCATGGAAACGCCATGGTAGCCGTTCGAGGGGTAAGAAGCGCATCCTCCACGGCAAAGAAGGCAAAGGTCGTCTGAAGGCGCTGGCACTCGGGAGATCGGCTGAATGGAGCGTCCGCTACAAGGATGACCAAGGCAAACTGTTCGGATACAAAGTGTCTCTTCATGACTGCTTGCTCACAATTCGCCTTGGTGGCTTTCCGAGATCGGGATTCTGGGTTTGATGCAGTATGAGGCGTATCAGGAGCTTTCCTCTTCAGGTTGCGTACAGGCAAGAACAGCTGCGGCTGGCCGACATCCCGCGCGTAAGATGCGCCCAGTGTACCGAGGGAAGGTGCAGCCTGCTCCTGATTACTCGGCCGGACATAAGTGATTTTTGCCTCCTGCGGGAGAAGCAAGCTCCCCTTGGGATCCCTTTGCTTCCACTGCTTCAACAAACGCCCTCCAATAGGGAAGCGATCTAAGCATTCGATCCAAAATCAATAATTTTTGGTTGCGGGGGTAGGATTTGAACCTACGACCTTCAGGTTATGAGCCTGACGAGCTACCGGGCTGCTCCACCCCGCGTCAATGGCTTGTCATCTATCTGTCATTGACGAGAGCCGCAAGAGCACCAGTCAGAA
>CAYODE010000142.1:0-9459 GCA_964402685.1 uncultured Aestuariivita sp.
CCACGTCCCTTGGCGGCGCCAACCTCTTTGCTGGCCTTGTTTTGTTCGGCCTGCGCGGTTTCGGCGGCCAGAATTTTCGCCCGTCGCGCCTCGTCCACCGCCAAAAGCTCTGACGACATCGGCGCATCTCCTCTGCGCGCCAGGGCGGCGTCAAAGGCTGCGGGGTTCTCGCGGATGGCGCGAATGTCGTGCATGGGTCTTGATCCTGAATTGAGTCGTTGTGAGCGCCTTATGCCGCAACTCTGCCGCAGGTGGTAGAGGGTAGGGCATGCGCCCGAGTGTGGACGGCTGTCTCAGGACGCCTCAGATCGATGAACGCTGGCCAAAGCGTGCAGGTGGCGCATCTCTGGGTCTTCTATTCCCAGCTCGTCCAGATGCCGCACCAGTGAGTCGAGATACTCGAAATTCGGCCCCAATGTGCCCACGGCTTCGGCGATCATGCGGGCGGCAACATCCTCGGAAATATCCGGCATGTAGCGGTGGTTTTCGCGGTTCATTACAAAGGCCAGGGCTTCTACCTCGCCCTGAGGAGTCTCAACCGACAAGAACACCGGGCAATAGGCTCCTGCAAACATCTCCCGGTTCCACATAAAGGCCGTTTCCTGATCAACCCCTTCAGCAGGAATGCGGATCACCACCCCATCACAGACGCCACCCTCATCCAAAGCAGCCATAAGGCCCGGTTTGTCCGGAGTTCCGCGCCCCCCTTCAAGCCGCATGCAGAAGCTGCGCCGCCATCCGTTGAGTGTTCCATAACGGTATTCTTCAACATAAACGGCGGGATCCCAGATGAGAGAGCCATAGGCGAACACCCAAAGATCGCTGTTAAGCCGCCCCTTGAGCACCGATTGCCGGTTCTCCTCCCGCTCGCCATGATCCATGCGCCAACCCGGGGGCCAGCCTTCTTCGATAGCCACGAGCTCCAGTTCGGCGAATCTTTCCATCCCAAACCGCATGTCGGATGAGTCCGGCGGCTTGATCAATCCGCGCAGGGCAGGTGTGTGGCGAAAGACGTGATCCGGAAAGGGCATGAGCAAATCTATGCCTGAGAGGAGGGGTAGGGGCCAGAGGGTTTGTTGCTTTGTTTGGAGCGCGCGCTGAACGTGCAACGGCTTATTGATCGCCCGCGTACAAATTGGTCAACCATCTCATCAGTCGATGCGAAAAACGCACAAAACTTATCGGCAACGCGCCTTGCACGTGACCGGATGAACGCATAGGTTCCGCCAAAATTCGCGGGTGCGTCCCGCCTTGGACATTAAGAGGACCGCTCGATGGAAGCATTCGCCCAGTTTCTCCCGCTTATTCTGATCTTCATGATCATGTACTTCTTGCTGATCCGCCCTCAGCAGAAGAAAGTGAAGGAACATCAGGCCATGGTTTCGGCTCTGCGTCGGGGCGATCAGGTGGTCACCCAAGGTGGCCTCATCGGGAAGGTCACGAAAGTCAAAGACGAAGGCGAAGTTGAGGTTGAGTTGGCCGAAGGCGTCAAGGTAAGGGTGGTGCGCAACACCATCGCGTCGGTGATCAACAAGACGGAACCCGCAAGCTAACTTTGCCTGCCAGGGCCTTGGGAAGGCAGGATAAATGCTGCAAATTGATCTCTGGAAACGACTGCTGATCTGGCTGACCTGTGTGACGGGTCTGGTGCTGGCGCTTCCCAATGGGTTTTACACCCGCGTTGAGACACATAATGACGCCGTGCAGGCGATTGAGCTGCAAGGCGAAAATCCTGAACTCTTAGCGCAGGTCTCTGGTTGGCCAACCTGGATGCCCTCAGGTCTCGTGAACCTGGGTCTGGATCTGCGGGGCGGAGCGCATCTGCTGGCCGAGGTGCAGGTTGAGGATGTCTATCAAGCGCGAATGGAGGCCACTTGGCCTGAAGTGCGCGATGCTTTGCGCCCCGAGCGTGCGACTATCGGCACAATCCGCTTGCAACCCTCCGCGACAGACGAGATTCGCGTGCGTATCGGAAATCCCGATGGAATGGCCCGCGCCTTGGAAGTTGTAAGAGAGCTTGCGCAACCGATCCCGACTTTGACGGGGGCCTTGGCGTCAGACCTTACAGTCCGAGGCGAGGGAGACGTGGTTGTCGTGACCTTGTCAGAGGAGGAGCGCGCGGCCTCAGATGACCGGACCGTCCGCCAAGCCCTTGAAATCATCCGTAGACGGATTGACGAAGTTGGTACACGCGAACCCACGATCCAACGGCAGGGCGCGCAGCGCATCCTTATCCAGGTGCCAGGCATCGGTTCGGCTTCAGAACTGAAAGACATTATCGGCACCACGGCGCAACTGACCTTCAATCCAGTGGTCGGCCGCGGCACAGATGCCAATGCGGCACCGGGTGTTGGCAACAAGGTGGTCCCATCAGTGGACGAGTCCGGTGTGTTTTACACGTTGGAGTCCGCGCCGGTGGTCACGGGTGAAGAGCTGGTGGATGCGCAACCGAGCTTTGACCAAAACGGTCGCCCGGCTGTGAATTTCCGCTTTAACCCAACCGGTGCACGCAAATTTGGCGACTACACGGCGGCCAACATCGGTAACCCCTTCGCGATTGTGCTGGATGAGGAAGTGATCAGCGCGCCTGTCATACAATCCCACATTCCAGGCGGGTCCGGGATCATCACCGGCAATTTCACGATCGAGGAATCGACCAACCTTGCGGTTTTATTGCGCGCAGGGGCTTTGCCTGCCGGTTTGGAGTTCCTGGAAGAACGCACAATCGGTCCAGAACTTGGCCAGGACAGTATTGATGCTGGCCGTATCGCGACGATTGTCGCCTTTGCCGCCGTTCTTGTGTTTATGACCCTTAGTTATGGAATGTTCGGGATTTTCGCCAATGTCGCGCTGATTTTGAACATCGCCCTGATTTTTGGGCTGCTCAGCTTGATTGGCGCCACGCTCACCTTGCCGGGTATCGCGGGCATCGTGCTGACCGTCGGCATGGCCGTGGACGCCAATGTGCTGGTTTTTGAGCGCATCCGCGAAGAGCTAAAATCCGCACGTGGCCCGGCGCGCGCCATTGAGCTGGGATATGAGAAGGCGTTGTCGGCCATTCTCGACGCCAACATCACCACGTTTATCACAGCGGTGATCCTGTACGCGATGGGCTCAGGCCCGGTGCGTGGCTTTGCCATCACCTTGGGTCTTGGGATTCTGACGTCGGTATTCACGGCGATTTTCGTCACGCGGTTGATCATTGTGATGTGGTTCGAACGCCGCCGACCAAAAACGATTGAGGTGTGAGATGCGTCTGAGACTGGTCAAACAAAACACCTCATTTGATTTCTTCAGCCGCTGGAAGTTGTGGCTGGGGATTTCCAGCGCCTTGATGGTAATCGCCATGGTGTCGTTCTTCCTGCAGGGGTTGAATTACGGCATCGACTTCCGCGGTGGGACGACCATCCGTACCGAAAGCGCGCAACCTGTCGATGTGGGACAGTATCGTGCCGCGCTTGAGACGCTTGAAATGGGCGATATTTCGATCACTGAAGTATTCGATCCGACGTTTGAAGACGACGAAAACGTCGCGATGATCCGGATTGAAGCGCAAGAGGGTCAGGAAAGCGCCAGTGCCGAAAAGATCCGCGCGGTGGAAGAAGTGATGCGCACCGCTGTGCCCGACATCCAGTTCACTTCGGTCGAAAGCGTCGGGCCCAAAGTCTCTGGCGAATTGATCCAGACGGCTGTTATTGCCGTTCTACTCGCGATCGCCGCAGTGCTTGTCTATATCTGGCTGCGTTTTGAATGGCAGTTTGCTCTGGGCGCCGTTATAGCCTTGGTGCATGACGTGGTATTGACCATCGGCATCTTCTCGGAACTGCAGATCAAATTCGACCTCGCAATCATTGCGGCATTGTTGACCATCGTTGGGTATTCATTGAACGATACTGTGGTTGTGTTCGACCGGGTGCGGGAAAACCTGCGAAAATACAAAAAGAAACCGTTGGCCGAAGTGCTGAATATCTCGATCAACGAAACGCTAAGCCGGACTGTGATGACCTCTGTCACGACATTGCTGGCGCTGTTCGCGCTGTTTATCCTTGGCGGCGACGTGATCCGTGGTTTTGTTTTTGCTATGATCTGGGGTGTGATCATCGGGACCTATTCTTCGGTCTTTGTAGCATCAGCCATCCTGCTTTACCTTGGTGTGAAGCGGGATTGGTCCAAACCGACGGACACCACCGGAAACCAATTCGCCAACGTCGATGCCTGATTTAATCACCCAAGCCTTGGCTGCGCCGGGCTTGGGTTGGTTGGTTGCAGCGGCTTTGATCGCTGGGATTGTGCGCGGGTTTGCGGGCTTTGGCACAGCGATGGTGTACTTGCCTATAGCTGGCAGTTTCCTCAGCCCTTTCGCGGCGTTGACCACGCTTATCGTAATGGATCTGATCGGTCCCTTACCCAACGTGCCCCGTGCTCTGCGGGACAGACACCCGGGTGATATTTCCAAGCTGTTTGCGGGATTGATCGTAGCCCTTCCACTTGGTGTACTGACACTGAGCCTTTTACCGGTCGAGGTGTTTCGCTACGCGGTCTCGATCATTGCCCTGGCGCTTTTGGTCCTGCTGATCACCGGGTTTCGCTATCAAGGGGTGCTTGGCCCCAAAACCATCGTGGGAACCGGTATGTTGGGCGGCTTTTTGGGCGGATCAACTGGCCTGCCGGGACCGCCAGTCATTATGGTCTACATGGCGAGCCAACACCCCGCTGCGGTGGTGCGTGCGACGCTCATGTTGTATCTGCTGGCGGTCGATGCGCTGATGTTGATCGTTTTTTGGCTATATGGTCGGCTTGATCTGCAATTTCTGCTTCTGGGCTTTGTCGTGATGGTGCCTTATCTATTCGGCAACGTGGTGGGTGGCGCCTTATTTCGGGCTGAATACGAACGGCTGTACCGTTGGGTGGCCTATGCGATCATTGCGGTTTCGGCGGTGCTGGGATTGCCTTTGTGGGAGAGCTGAGATGCGGCTGAACGAAGTCACTTATACAGATGCCGAACCGGTGGAGGGGTATGGCCCTGGCTTTTTCCGCGTCGGCGGCAAAGTGATCGAAGGCGGTCTTTTGACTGGACCAACTGGAACACATAGCTGGGGTGGATACGAAGACATCGAAACGCTGAACCCGCTGATTGGCCACATCGATGTTCTGTTTGTCGGAACAGGGGCCGAGATCGCCCATATTCCCGCAGCATTCCGGGATCCGTTGGAAGCGGCAGGTCTTGGACTTGAGGTGATGAACTCACCGTCTGCGGCGCGCACCTACAACGTGCTCCTATCCGAAGGTCGCCGGATTGCGTTGGCGATGATCCCGGTCTGAGGCGATCTGGCACTTTTCCCAAGCGTCACGAAGAGTTAGACGGGATACATGACCCTGTCGGTTTCCGATCTGTCCATCGCTCGCGGTGGTATCCCTGTTCTGGAGAACGTGTCCTTTACCCTCTCGGAAGGTAAAGCTCTGATCCTGCGTGGTCCCAATGGGATCGGCAAAACAACCCTGCTACGAACGATTGCTGGTCTGCAACCCGCGCTCAGCGGCGCTGTGTCTGGCGCAGAAGATCAGATTGCCTACGCTGGTCACGCCGATGGGTTGAAGCCGACGCTGACGGTAACCGAAAACCTGACATTTTGGGCGCAAGTTTTTGGGGCAAGCGGTATCGATGCGGCGATTGAGGCGTATGATTTGTCCGGTCTGCGCGATCGCCCGGCGGGCGCATTGTCTGCAGGTCAGAAACGCCGGTTGGGTTTATCGCGCCTGATGGTCACGGGGCGACCGATCTGGATTTTTGACGAACCGACGGTGTCGCTGGATGTCAGCGCGGTCACCCTATTTGCAGATGCGGTTCGGGCCCATCTGTCGCAGGGCGGTATGGCGTTGATGGCCACGCATATTGATCTGGGGATTGAAGCACAGGTCCTCGATCTGACCCCGTTTCGTGCCGCACCAGACGCAGTGGACGCGTTCGAGGATGCCTTCCTATGATAGCGCTGCTGGTCCGGGATCTGAAACTGGCTTTCCGCGCCGGGGGCGGATTTGGCTTGGGCCTGGCGTTCTTCCTGATCGTGACGGTGTTGGTTCCCTTCAGCGTGGGGCCGCAACCCCAGCTTCTGTCCACCATCGCGCCCGGTGTGTTGTGGTTGGGGGCGTTGCTGGCGTGTTTGCTGTCTCTCGACCGGCTTTTGGCCTTGGATTGGGAGGATGGGTCACTGGATCTTTTGGCGACGGCGCCTCTTCCGCTCGAAGGAATCGTATCGATCAAGGCACTGGCGCATTGGATCACAACGGGCCTGCCGCTCGTACTGGCCGCGCCAGTCCTGGGTGTCCTGCTGAACTTGGCGCCTGCGGGGTATCTATGGGTTGTGATCTCACTGGCTCTGGGAACGCCGGCTTTATCCGTGATCGGCACATTCGGCGCAGCCTTGACGGTAGGGCTGAAACGCGGAGGCTTGCTTTTGTCGCTCCTTGTGTTGCCGCTTTATGTGCCCACCTTGATTTTCGGGGCTGAGGTCGCCCGCCGAGGTGCCTCAGGCATGGAGACCACCACGCCACTTTTGATGTTGGCCGGGATTAGCGCAGGTGTGATCGCCCTTTTGCCATTTGCCAGTGCCGCCGTCTTGCGCGTCAATCTGCGCTAGGGCATTGAATTGAGACCGACCGCAAGAGGGATTACATAGACGCCATGTCGATGTGGGAATACGCAAATCCAAAGAAATTCCTCGCCACGAGCGAGAGGGTTCTCCCGTTCTTCTGGGGGGCCGCTGCGATCTGCCTGGTCGTTGGGCTGGTGTGGGGTTTTTTCTTTACCCCAGATGATTTCCGGCAGGGGTCCACGGTAAAGATCATTTACCTGCACGTTCCCTCGGCCATGATGGCGATCAATATCTGGGTGATGATGCTGGTGACCTCCCTGATCTGGATCATCCGCCGCCATCACGTAAGCGCTTTGGCGGCCCGGGCGGCTGCACCGGTGGGGATCGTGATGACGCTCATTGCCTTGGCGACAGGCGCGATCTGGGGTCAGCCGATGTGGGGGACATGGTGGGCATGGGATCCCCGGCTGACATCCTTTCTGATCCTGTTTTTGTTCTACTTGGGCTATGTCGCGCTGTGGGAGGCAATTGAAAATCCCGATACCGCTGCCGACCTGACAAGCGTATTGTGTCTGGTTGGATCAGTTTTTGCATTGCTGAGCCGTTATGCGGTTCTGTTTTGGAACCAAGGCTTGCACCAAGGGGCATCTCTGAGCCTCGACAAAGAGGAAAACGTAGCGGATGTGTTCTATTTCCCGCTGCTCGTCTGCATCGCCGGCTTTGTCTTTTTGTTTGTCGCGCTGGTTCTCTACCGCACGGGAACTGAGATCCGCGCGCGGCGCATCAAAGCGCTTATGGCACGTGAGAGGGTAGGGGCGTGATGCCGGATCTGGGAAAATATGCAGACGCTGTTTTGTCAGCTTATGCGGCCTCGATCGTTTTGTTGATTGTAATAGTCGCGATGACTTTGATCCGGGGCAGAAAAGTGCGTGCGGACATGGATGCGATCGAAAACAGGGTGAAACGCGATGGCTAAGATCTCACCACTTATGATCGCGCCGCCAGCCATTTTTGCGGCGTTCGCGGCTTTGGCTGCTGTGGGCATGTTTCGTGACGACCCGGATGCCTTGCCGTCGGCGCGTCAAGGGCAGCCCGCACCTGCGGTGTTGCTTACGGAACTGCCGGGCAAACCCAGTTTTGACGACGCGGCATTGCGTGGAGGCGATGTTACACTGGTCAATTACTGGGCAAGTTGGTGCGCGCCCTGTCGGGTGGAACATCCAAATTTGGAAATCTTAGCTGATGAAGGCATTCCCATCTTTGGGGTGAACTACAAAGACGAGCCAGCGAAAGCGCTCGCGTTTCTCGAGGAGCTGGGGGATCCCTATGTCGGTATCGGAGCAGACGCAGGTGGGCGCATGGCGCTTGATTGGGGGCTTTACGGCGTGCCGGAAACCTACGTGATCGCCGGCGATGGTACGATTGTATTGCGCTTTGCGGGGCCAATCACTCAGCGCGTCCTGGAAGACACGATACGGCCGGCCATCGAACAGGCGCGTGGTGCGGGAAGTTAAGCGCACGGAGTGAGGGGCCAGCCCCTCACACTCCCCGGAGTATTTTAAACCCAAAGATTACGGTCTCTTGATAACCGTTGGTTAAGGGGCCCCTGCGAATGTTGTCCCGCGGTACAGGCGGGAGCGCCGATGGCCGTAACCCAAAGAAACCTCCCGGTGCGCCCAGGTGCCGGGGGGTGATAAAAAGGGCCACCGCCCAGTTTCTTTGGGTTCACAAATACTCAAACACACCGGCCAAACTGGGGCTGACGCAAAAGAAAAGGGCGCCCCGCAGGACGCCCCCTTCAAAGCTTTGCAGTCAGTTAAGCGGCTGCGAGGTTCCGCAGAACGTAGTGCAACACGCCGCCGTTTTCGATGTATTCGATCTCAACCGCGGTATCGATCCGGCATTTCAACGTGATCGTCTTTTCAGTGCCATCTGCCATGGTGATCGTGCAGGGAACTTCCTGAAGCGGTTGGATGGTGTCCAGACCGTGAATCGACACGGTTTCTTCACCGGTCAAACCCAAAGACTTGCGGGTATCACCACCCGTGAACTCGAACGGGATCACGCCCATGCCAACGAGGTTCGAGCGGTGGATGCGTTCGAAGCTCTCCGCGATCACGGCCTTCACGCCCAAAAGCGCCGTCCCCTTGGCGGCCCAGTCACGAGAGGACCCCGCGCCGTATTGTTCCCCGCCAAAGATGACCAACGGCACATCTTTGTCCTGCCACGCCATCGAGGCTTCGTAGATCGAGGTTTGAGCGCCATCAGGGCCTTTGGTGTAGCCGCCCTCAACGCCATCCAGCATTTCGTTTTTGATCCGGATATTGGCGAATGTGCCCCGCATCATGATTTAGTGGTTTCCTCGACGCGACCCGTAGGAGTTGAACTCGCGTACGGGGACCTGACGCTCGATCAGGTATTTTCCTGCCGGAGTAGTGTCCTTGAACGATCCTGCAGGTGAGATGTGATCGGTAGTAATCATATCGCCCAGCATCGCCAGAACTTTGGCCCCTTCGATGTTTTCAATCTTCTTCGTGTCCATCGTGATGCCTTGGAAATAGGGCGGATTCTGGACATAGGTCGATTGTGGCGGCCAGTCGTAAGTCTGGGCGTCAGTCGTTTCCACGCCTTGCCATTTCTCGTCGCCTTTGAAGACGTCGGCATACTTCTCGATGAACGCGGCGCGGGTCACGGTCTGTTCGACCAGCTCGGCAATCTCGGCCTGGGTGGGCCAGATATCTTTGAGGTAAACGTCTTTGCCATCCGGTGTCTGACCCAGAGGTTCCGAAGTCAGGTCGATGTCCATTGTGCCTGCCAGCGCATACGCCACAACAAGTGGAGGCGAGGCGAGGTAGTTGGCCCGCAC
>CAYODE010000143.1:0-9343 GCA_964402685.1 uncultured Aestuariivita sp.
CACCATTATCGCCACAGCCCTGATCGATACCGGTAGCCGGATGGACGAAGTCATCTTCGAAGAATTCAAAGGCACCGGTAACTCGGAAATCGTTCTGGATCGGAAGATTGCAGACAAGCGCGTGTTCCCAGCGATCGATATTCTGAAGTCCGGTACGCGGAAAGAGGATCTGCTGACCGACAAGATCGATCTGCAAAAAACCTTTGTCCTTCGTCGAATTTTGAATCCGATGGGTACAACAGACGCGATTGAGTTCCTGTTGTCTAAATTGAAACAGACCAAGACAAACTCAGAATTCTTTGATTCCATGAACACCTGATCCGAGGCGTTCCTGACGAGGAGCGTTTAGTAGATGGACACGATTTTTGCACTGGCGACCGCGCAAGGGAAAGCCGGCGTGGCGATTATTCGCATTTCCGGACCCTTGGCTCATGCTGCGGCTCAGCAGCTTGGAGTGCAATTGCCGAAACAAAGATCGACAAGCGTGAGTGTTCTGCGAGACAGCGTTGGCGATGTTCTGGATCATGCCTTGATCCTGCGCTTTGATGCACCTGCGAGCTTCACTGGTGAGGACGTCGTTGAGCTGCACCTTCACGGAAGTACGGCCGTTGTTGCGTCGGTTCTCTCTGAACTCAGCACGCAGGACGGCCTGCGGCTTGCAGAGCCCGGAGAGTTCACGCGGCGCGCGTTGGAGAATGGACGCTTGGACCTCTCCCAGGTCGAAGGTTTGGCGGATCTGATAGACGCAGAAACCGATGCACAAAGACGTCAGGCGCAAAAGACGTTTGCGGGGGCCTTGGGAGAGCTTGCAGAACGATGGCGGTCGGACCTGATCCGCGCGGCGGCGTTAATCGAAGCGACAATAGATTTTGCGGATGAAGAGGTCCCAACGGACGTCACACCCGAGGTGAATGCCCTTCTGGCTCAGGTGGCTGAAGAGCTATCTGAGCAGACATCTGGTGTAGCAATGGCCGAACGCATCCGAAGTGGTTTTGAAGTCGCCATTGTTGGCCCACCTAACGTCGGAAAATCTACCTTGCTTAATTATTTAGCCGGTCGCGACGCAGCGATTACGTCTGAGTATGCTGGCACTACCCGCGACATTATCGAGGTTCGTATGGATCTTGCTGGGTTGCCGGTGACGTTGCTCGACACCGCTGGATTGAGAGAAACAGAAGATGCGGTCGAAGGTATTGGAATTGATCGTGCGCTTGAACGTGCTCGATATGCTGATGTCCGTGTTTTTTTGAACGCGGGTGGACAATTACCGTTGGAGCCCTTGGACGACGATATCGTTTTGAGACCTAAGGCGGATCTACTGCCGACCCAAGAAAATGCTATTTCTGGCGTTAGCGGGGAAGGCGTGCCCGAACTGGTGCGCCGCTTATCGGCGATCCTTAAGGACCGGTCACAGTCTGCTGGGTTAGCAACTCGTCAACGACACAAGGATGCGATGGAGGGCGCGCAAAGATCGCTGGCTTCGGCCCAGCAGATGATGTCCCTCGGGTCAGATCATTATGATATAGCGGCAGAAGAACTGCGCACCGCGATTCGAGCTCTGGAATCTTTGGTCGGTCGGATCGACGTAGAAAACCTTCTGGATGAGATCTTTGCCAGCTTTTGCTTGGGGAAATGAGGAGTGTTTCACGTGAAACATTTTGATGTCGTTGTTATCGGCGGTGGTCATGCCGGTGCTGAAGCTGCACACGCCGCCGCGCGGATGGGTGCGAATACCGCGTTGATCACGCTGACGCGGGACGGCATCGGGGTCATGTCCTGCAATCCTGCCATTGGTGGTTTGGGCAAAGGTCATTTGGTGCGAGAGATCGATGCGCTTGATGGGGTAATGGGCCGTGTTGCAGATAAAGCGGGTATCCAGTTCCGGCTTTTGAACCGCCGTAAAGGACCTGCTGTTCAAGGTCCCCGCGCGCAAGCGGATCGCAAAATCTATCGCGAAACGATGCTGGCGGAGACCGAATCTCAAGAGAACCTACACATCATTGAAGGCGAGGCGGTCGATTTTCTTATGAATGGGCGCCGCGTTACCGGGGTTGTCCTGCAGGACGGCTCGGAAATCCCAGCAAAAGCTGTCATTTTGACGACGGGAACTTTTCTGCGCGGGGTCATCCATATTGGAGATGTCTCGCGACCTGGCGGACGAATGGGCGATAAGCCCTCCATCAAACTGGCAGAGCGAATTGACTCCTTCGAACTGCCCATGGGTCGACTGAAAACGGGGACTCCGCCACGATTAGATGGCCGAACCATCAACTGGGATGGGCTGGAGATGCAGCCGGGAGATGACGACCCAACATTATTCTCCTTCCTGTCCAACTGTGTTTCGGCACCTCAGATCTCTTGCGGAATTACACATACCAATACGCGCACCCACGAGATCATTGAAAAAAATCTCAGCAGATCGGCGATGTATGGCGGTCACATCGATGGTATCGGACCAAGATATTGCCCGTCGATCGAAGATAAAATCGTACGTTTTGCGGAAAAGCAGTCACACCAAGTCTTCTTGGAACCTGAGGGCGCAGATGATCATGCGATCTATCCGAACGGGATTTCGACATCTTTGCCGCAAGACGTGCAAGAAGCCTATGTTCATTCCATCGCGGGCTTGGAAAAGGCGGTTATTCTGCAGCCAGGCTACGCGATTGAATATGACTATGTGGATCCGCGTGCGCTGACTCCGCAACTTTCACTCAAGGATGTGCAGGGGCTTTACCTAGCTGGCCAAATCAATGGCACGACTGGGTATGAAGAGGCAGCGGCTCAAGGCATGGTGGCCGGTTTGAACGCGGCGCAAGCGGTGAAAGGGTTGAGCGACATCACGTTTAGCCGTGCAAACAGCTATATTGGGGTGATGATCGACGACTTGACCACCAGAGGTGTGACTGAGCCCTATCGCATGTTCACGTCACGCGCTGAGTTCAGGCTGTCACTGCGGGCGGATAATGCCGACCAGCGGCTGACTCCGCTGGGAATTGATATTGGATGTGTCGGATCCCAGCGCTCTGACGCCTTTTTCAAAAAAATGGAAGCAATGGAACATGCGCGCGACTTGTTGACGTCTGTTACCTATACACCCAAGCAAATCCAAGCTGCAGGAATTTCGATCAATCAAGATGGAACACGTCGTACAGGATTGGCGGTCCTCGCGTTTCCAAATGTGGAATTCGAAGATCTGATACCTCTGAATCAAGACCTTTCGGAGACGGACGTTGTCACACGTCGTCAGATTGAACGTGATGCGCTTTATGCGAACTACATCGAACGCCAGAAGAAAGATGTGGAAAGTCTTAAGAAGGACGAAGCGCAACCCATACCAGCAGACTTCGATTATCAAGCGATTGATAGCCTTTCCAACGAGCTGAAGTCTAAGCTCGAACAAGCTCGACCTGCTAACCTGCTGCAAGCCTCGCGGATTGATGGTATGACGCCGGCTGCACTTGCCTTGCTCTTGGCGCGGATCAAGCGTGACGCCCAGAAAAAAACTGCCTGATGGACAATGTTTCACGTGAAACACTTTCGCGACTCCGGGCTTTTGAAGCGCTGGTTCTTAAGTGGACGCCCAAAATAAATCTGATTTCCAAAGGGGATCAAAGGGAGCTTAGGGAGCGACACATCGTTGACTCCCTTCAGGTTGCTCAGGCTGCCGAAAGCTGTAAGCACTGGACGGATATTGGATCCGGTGGCGGCTTTCCTGGAATCGTCGTGGCCATATATGCAAGGGAGCACTGGTCTGGGACACGTTTTACGTTCATCGAAAGTGACCAGCGCAAATGTGCTTTCTTACGAACAGCCATTCGAGAATTGGATTTAAATGGGATGGTCGTTGCGGCGCGCATCGAAGACGCGCCCAGGCAAAACGCTGACATCTTATCTGCTCGCGCTTTAGCTGATTTATCTGCGCTTCTCGGCTTTACCGATCGGCACTTAAGCAAGTCGGGCATCGCGCTGTTCCAAAAGGGCGCAAACTGGAAAAAAGAAGTAGAAGACGCCCGCAAATCGTGGAGTTTTAACTACGAAGCGATTAAAAGTCGTACACAAGATGCTGCCGTCATTTTGAAGATCCAAGGAGTGTCGCGTGACTGACCTGTCCCGTCCAGCTGGCCCCAGAATAATTGCAGTCGCAAACCAAAAAGGCGGCGTCGGAAAAACCACCACAGCGATCAACCTTGCTGCGGCGTTAGCCGAAGCAGGACGTCACGTTTTGATTGTAGATTTGGATCCGCAAGGCAATGCCTCTACCGGCTTGGGAATTGAGGCGGCACAGCGTGATGCAACCACTTATGATCTGTTGGTTGATGACGCGCCCCTGGACGAGGTGATCCAAGAAACAGAAGTGGGGAATCTGTCGATTATCCCTGCGACAGTCGATCTTAGTTCTGCGGATATTGAGCTGATTTCGAATGAAAAGCGCAGCTTCCTTTTGCATGATGCCCTACGACAGGTTGCGATGGATCAATATGGTTTCCACTACATATTGATTGATTGCCCGCCTTCGTTGAACTTATTGACGGTCAACGCGATGGTCGCGGCCCATTCCGTACTTGTCCCGCTGCAATCCGAGTTCTTTGCGTTGGAGGGATTGTCTCAGCTGATGTTGACCGTGCGGGAAGTTCGCCAAACTGCAAATCCAAACTTGCGTTTGGAAGGAGTGGTTCTGACGATGTTCGACAGGCGGAACAATCTTTCGCAGCAGGTCGAGCAAGACGCACGTGACAATCTCGGCGACTTGGTGTTTCAGACGATCATTCCTCGCAACGTACGTGTGAGCGAAGCGCCGTCATTCGCTATGCCGGTATTGTCATACGATCCAAAGTCCCAAGGTGCGGAAGCATACCGCGCTTTGGCGCAAGAAATCATTCAGAACAAAACACAAAAAGCGGCGTAAGCAGCGGAGGACGACAGGGTGGCAGACAAAAAGAAATCTCGGGGTTTGGGTCGCGGTCTGTCCGCTTTGATGGCGGATGTGGCTGCGGAAACAGAAGCGAAATCCAGCGATAAACCTCGGCCTGCGGAACAATCTGTTCCGATCGAGAAGGTTCAACCAAACCCAGATCAGCCGCGTCAGGCGTTTGCCAAAGAGGCTTTGGATGAACTGGCTGCATCGATAAAGGAAAAAGGTATCATCCAACCTTTGATCGTCCGCAGGAAAGGATCCGGGTATGAGATCGTTGCGGGTGAAAGACGTTGGCGGGCTGCACAGCAAGCTCAGTTGCACGAAGTACCGGTTATTATACGCGATTTCACAGATACGGAGGTTCTGGAAGTTGCGATCATAGAGAACATCCAACGGGCTGATCTGAACCCCGTTGAAGAGGCGGCTGGGTATAAACAGCTGATGGAGCGGTTCGGGCATACGCAGGAGAAGCTGGCCGAGGCGATGGGTAAGAGTCGCAGCCACATCGCAAACCTGATGCGGTTGCTTACGCTGCCAGAAGCCGTGCAATCCATGCTTCGCGATAATTCCCTAACAGCGGGGCACGCGCGTGCGCTTATCACGGCGGACGATCCGTTAAACCTGGCGCAACAAGTTGTACAACGCGGGCTTTCTGTGCGGGAGACAGAAAAGCTTGCCAAGGCAGGGATGGAAAAACAGCCGGCCAAAAAAGCCAAGCGTTTAGTACAGGAGAAAGATGCTGATACGAAGGCGTTGGAAGGGGATTTGTCCGCAACTATCGGCATGAAGGTTCAGATCGATCACGCCGCTGGACAGGAATCCGGTGTTCTAACCGTTCGGTATAGCAATCTGGATGATCTGGATACCTTGTGCCAATTGTTGAGCCGAGGCTAGCCTACAGACAGCTCGGCAATCACGCTGTTGAGAACCATAAGACCTTGATTTGAAACGGCTATCTTATTGTCTCGGGTATTAATCATTCCTATTTCACTAAGATGATCCAAAGCATTTTGATTCAAAGGTTCGCCAGCTATTGCTTCGTAACGGGATAGATCAATCCCATCACGTACGCGCAATCCCATCAGCAAATACTCCAAAGCCTCGTCGCGATGAGAAATTGCCTCGCGTTCGTTTTCGGTGAGGCCATCATCGACTGCGGCAAGCCACGCACCTGGGGCGCGCAGGCACTCCGTTGCATATCGCTGACCGTCAAGTGTGATCCTGCCGTGGGCGCCCGGACCGATGCCTGCGTAATCGCCGTAGCGCCAATAAATCAGGTTGTGCCTGGATTCCGCACCAGGCCGTGCATGATTTGACACTTCATAATTTAGAAAGCCCGCGGATGCGCAGACGTCTTGTGTGAGCGCGTACATATCGGCGGATGTGTCTTCGTCAGGTAAACCGCGAAGCTTTCCTAACTTGTAGCGATCACCGAAGGCAGTGCCGTCCTCAATCGTCAGTTGATACAAGGAAAGATGGTCAATCGCTAATGTTAGAGCCTGCTTCAACTCGGATTCCCAGGCGTCCAGCGTCTGGTCCTGACGCGCATAAATCAGGTCAAAGCTGACCCGCTCAAAGCAATTGCGCGCGATGTCGAAGGCGGCAAGCGCCTCGTTTACGGAGTGAATGCGGCCGAGACGTTGCAGGTCGCGATCATTTAGCGCCTGGATGCCCATTGAGATGCGATTGACGCCAGCATCGCGAAAGCCTGCGAATTTTCCTGCTTCGACCGATCCTGGATTCGCTTCCAATGTGATTTCAGGATCATTGGCCATGGGCCATTTTGACCTTACGTGGTCAATTATTGTCGCAACCGTGTCGGGATGCATCAGGCTGGGTGTGCCGCCGCCAAAAAACACCGTATTCAGTACGCGGTTCGGCAATTCCTCGGCAACTCGGTCCAACTCGCGAATGTAGGCGCGCGTCCAAGCAGATTGGTCGATTTGCCTTACGACGTGGCTGTTGAAGTCACAATACGGGCATTTGGCTTCGCAAAAGGGCCAATGGATATAGAGACCAAAGCCCCCGTGTTGCCAATCTTCAGTCAAAACAACCCGCGACAAATTTCCGGAACGCATCCGCCCGGTGGCTGATCTTGTTTTTCTCCCAACGGTCCATTTCTCCGAAGGTCTGATCATAGCCGTCGGGTTGGAAAACCGGATCGTAGCCATGCCCTTGATCTCCACGCATGGGCCAGACGATCTGACCGGGCATTACACCTGGAAAAACTTCATCATGACCGTCAGGCCAAGCTAAAACCAAGGTACAGCAAAAACGCGCGGTTCGGGGGTAGGGCGCGTTTAGTGTTTCCAGCTCATCGTGTGCGCGGGTCATTGCCATGACAAAATCACGACCGTTTGGCGTTTCCGCCCAATCGGCCGTGTAAACACCCGGCGCACCGTCCAGCGCATCAATCTCGATGCCAGAATCGTCTGACAGCGCTGGCAAGCCGGTTGTCTTAGCTGCGGCATGAGCTTTGATCCGCGCGTTACCGACAAACGTGGTTTCTGTTTCTTCTGGTTCCGGCAAATTCATCTCCGCCGCCCCAACGACGTCTACACCATAGGCTTCCAGCAGGTGCGCGATTTCTTCCAGCTTCCCTTGATTATGAGTCGCGACCAACAGCCGGTCACCAGAGAACTTTCGGGTCATGCGGTGGCGGCCCTTTGCGCAGATACCAGCTCCTCCACGCCTTTTTCGGCAAGGTCCAACATCTGGTTCATCTGGTCACGCGAATAGGTTGCGCCTTCGGCGGACATTTGGACTTCGATCAGTTGTCTGGACCCGGTCATGATGAAGTTTCCATCCACGCCGGCCTCTGAATCCTCAGGATAGTCCAGGTCCAAAACAGCTTGGCCCGCATAAATGCCGCAACTCACTGCCGCAACGGGATCCATGAGCGGATCACTGATCACATCACCGGCCTTCATCAATTTGTTTACCGCAAGGCGCAACGCGACCCATCCGCCGGTGATCGACGCACAACGCGTGCCACCGTCCGCTTGCAACACATCGCAATCCACGGTGATTTGTCGTTCGCCCAAGGCCACGCGATCAACGCCCGCTCGCAAAGACCGCCCAATCAAGCGTTGGATTTCAACAGTTCGTCCCCCTTGCTTGCCCGCTGCCGACTCCCGTCGCATGCGCGTGTTCGTAGCCCTGGGGAGCATACCGTATTCTGCAGTGACCCAGCCCAAGCCAGACCCTTTGATGAATGGGGGTACGCGATCTTCAATGGTTGCCGTGCACAGAACGTGGGTATCGCCGACTTTGATCAGGCAGGACCCCTCAGCATGTTTGGTGAAG
The DNA here is from genome assembly GCA_964402685.1 of uncultured Aestuariivita sp. Taxonomy (GTDB): domain Bacteria; phylum Pseudomonadota; class Alphaproteobacteria; order Rhodobacterales; family Rhodobacteraceae; genus Aestuariivita. The sequence goes on from CAYODE010000143.1 coordinate 8,222, forward strand.
CCCGTTTCGATTGAAACAGCGCGCATTTCACTTAAATCTCGTCCGGAGGGTCGCATAGGGTTTCCTTTATCTGTTCACCGCCGGGATATCGTCCCGCACACTGATGATGCAAGTCTGATTGACCTTTGCGGAGTGACGAATTTAATGAGATCCGCATCAAGGGAGCCACATGACTGATACGCCGCACATTCTGGAAGAGATGAACGACCGCTCGCGTGAGGTGTTTCGCCGTGTGGTCGAATCATATCTGGAAAGCGGCGATCCGGTTGGGTCGCGCACGCTGACCCGCACGTTGAGCGAAAAAGTATCGGCAGCCACTATTCGCAATGTGATGCAGGACCTGGAGTACCTGGGGCTGTTGGACAGCCCCCACATCAGCGCCGGGCGTGTCCCAACACAACTAGGTCTGCGCATGTTTGTGGATGGCCTTTTAGAGATCAGCGATCTGGATGACACGGACCGAGAAAAGATTGACGCCACAGTCTCTACAAATTCACAGGATGTTGGCTCTCTTCTAGATCGTGTCGGATCTGCGCTATCGGGTGTGACACGCGGCGCTTCGGTGGTTTTGACGCCGAAACATGAGGCAGCGATGAAACATATCGAGTTTGTCTCGCTTGCTCATGATCGTGCTTTGGTTGTGTTGGTGTTCACCGACGGGCATGTGGAGAACCGGGTTTTCACTCCGCCGCCGGGATCAACGCCGTCTTCAATGCGAGAGGCCGCGAATTTCCTGAATGCGTTGATCGAAGGACGGACATTAAGCGAGTTGCGTGGCGATATCCGCGCAGAAATAGCGTTACGACGCCAGGAAATCGACGTTCTGGCGCAACAACTGGTCGAATCGGGATTGGCCAGTTGGGAAGGTACATCGTCAGAGACCGAGCGCCTGATCGTGCGCGGACGATCCAATCTCTTGGAAACGGAAGGCGCCGAAGAGGAGTTGGAACGTATCCGGAGCCTCTTTGACGATCTTGAGCGCAAGCGCGACATCGCCGATTTCCTTGAGTTGACAGAGGAAGGCGAGGGTGTGCGCATTTTTATCGGCTCAGAGAACAAACTTTTTTCACTTTCGGGTTCCTCTCTGGTCGTGTCTCCATATATGAACGCTGATCGAAAGAT
>CAYODE010000144.1:0-9326 GCA_964402685.1 uncultured Aestuariivita sp.
TGATTCAAACGCAGCGGGCTTATTCCTCCAACGCCAAAGTGATCCAGACCGTGGACGATATGTTGCAGGAAACGACCAATATCAAACGCTGATATGGCTGAGCTGATCCTTCTGTTTTTGAAAGGTTTTTTCCATGAGTTTGAACGCAGCTTTTAATGGTGCGCTAAGCGGTCTACAGGCATTTGGTAAGCTGTCTGAGACGATCTCAACCAATGTCGCAAACGCGTCGACGCCAGGATATGCAAAGCGTTCCGTCACGCTCACCGCCTCGGATACCAACGCGGGCGTCGGGGTCAAGGGTGTCACCCGCGCAGACGACATGGTCGTTGTCGCGGCACGTCGCGGTGCGGAAGCGCGCTTCGCCGCCGCGGACATCACTGCCGGCTTTCATGCGCAACTGACGACGGCTATCGGGACACCGGATGGTCCTGCGTCGCTGTCGGGACGGGTGGCGGCGTTGGAAAGCAGCCTTATCGAAGCCGCCAGTGCACCTGATGCGCCGACGCGATTGGATGCGGTGGCATTTGCCGCCGTAGATTTGGTATCTGGGATTAACGCCGCCGCCGCGGCAATTTCGAACGCTAGGCAGGCCGCCGATCAATCCATTGGTCAGCAAGTGAGCCAGTTGAACGACGCGTTGGGCGACGCGGCATACGTGAACAAACAGATTGCGACATCGCTGGCACAGGGGCTCGACACAGCCAGTCTAATTGACCAGCGGCAGGTTATCATCGATCAAATCAACACAATTGTTCCGCTCCGTGAAATCTCCCGCCCAAATGGGCAGGTGGCTCTTTTGTCTGAGGGCGGAGCGATCTTGTTGGACGGTAAACCAGCGGAGTTCGAATTTACGGCATCCACGCTGGTGACGCCCTACCAAAACCTTGAAGAGGGGACACTGTCTGGCCTGACGCTCAATGGCCGGGCAATTTCAACTGATCCCGACACTGGCCAATTGCGTGGTGGAACCTTGGCTGCGCAGGTTGAGATCCGTGACGTTCTGGCCCCGGATGCGCAAACCGAACTGGACGCCATCGCCCGCGACGTAATCGAACGGTTGCAAGACCCGGCCGTCGATCCGACACTTGGCGCAGGTTTGGCAGGGATATTCACCGATGACGGCGCCCGGTTCGATCCGTTGGATGAATTGGGCATCGCCAATCGAATTGCGGTGAACGCGGCTGTTGATCCATCGCAGGGCGGCGAGACATGGCGCATTCGCGATGGCATTGGCGCGGCGGCGCCGGGCCCTGTTGGTGATGCAACACTGCTAACGGCCCTGCGGGACGCACTTGTGGCTGTGACCCCCGCAGCTTCCGGGTCCTTTACGCAGGCCGCGTCGTTCGAGGGGCTTATATCCCAACTGTCGTCCTGGATCGGCAGTCAATCAGCGCGCGCGGAGGCCAGTCTGAGCTTTTCTTCCGCGACGTACACGGAGGCGCAAACTGCTGAGCTCTCGCGTGGCATTGATACAGACACAGAACTCCAAAACCTGCTTGTGGTCGAAAAAGCCTATGCCGCTAACGCCCGGGTTCTGCAGGCAGTCGACGAAATGATGGATGTACTTTTGGGGATTGGGTAAGCGATGACGATATCGATTGGAGATTTGGCGCAGAGCTTTCTGCTGCAAAACCGAAGCGCGCAGTTGCGCGCAGATATTCAAACGTTGTCTCAGGAAATGACGACTGGACAGACCAGCGATGTAACCAACCAATTAGGCGGCGATTTCACCGCGCTTTCTGGTTTGGAACACCAACTGAGCGTTCTTGACAGTATGAGTGTCGCGCGGGCGGATGCGACGCTGTTTATCGACTCGGCGCAGACAAACATGTCTCAATTTGCGGACTCGGTGGGGGAGCTAGGTCTCTCTCTCCTTTCGGTTGGGAACACCCCGACTGCGCGCGCGTTTTCCGGCCTGACAGAGCGGACCATCGGCGCGTTTGAAGACGCGGTTGCGAACCTGAACGGAGCCGCTGCAGGCCGGGCGCTCTTTTCGGGGACGGCGACGAATGTGTCACCGCTGCCAAACAGCGATACCTTTCTCGCGGAAGTCCGCACAGCCGTTTCGGGCACGACAACTGCGGCCCAACTTTGGGCGGACCTGACAGCTTGGTTCGATGATCCTGCGGGATATCGGACAACAGTTTATGCCGGATCAACTGAGTCACTCCGCCCGATGACAGTTTCTGAGGACAGAACCGTGTCACACGAGCTGCGTGCCGATGATGCTGATATCAGACATGCACTCCGGGATCTGGCAGCGGCGGCTTTGGCCACAGACCCCGCTATCGGCCTCTCGGATGACGAACAATCGGCTCTGTTGCAAATGGCAGGCTCATCTTTGATCACCTCCCAAGACGCTTTGAACGCCCAAAGCGCCAAGATCGGTGTCATGCAAGAACGGATCGAAATTGCAAACACCCGTCATGAAGCAGAACGATTGACGCTGCAGACAGCGCGGGACGCTTTGCTGAGCGTCGATCCCTACGATGCAGCTACGCAACTAGAAGCCGCGCAGTTCCGGCTCGAAGCGCTTTACTCCGTCACAGTGCGTACATCGCAACTTAGCTTGGTAAATTTCCTCAGATGATTAGACCTCTCATTGCATCGCTTCTTCTGGTTCTCGTGCCATGTCTCAGTTTCGCCAACTCGGTACGGATCAAAGATCTGGTCGAATTTGATGGAGTGCGCGGCAACGATCTTGTGGGCTACGGTCTGGTTGTCGGGTTGAACGGAACCGGTGACGGGTTGCGCAATGCGCCTTTCACCGAAGAGATCATGGTCAATATGCTGGAGCGTCTTGGCGTGAACGTTACCGGCGAAGAGTTTCGACCACGCAACGTAGCAGCCGTGTTTGTGACAGCTGCTTTGCCGCCCTTTTCGCGCGCAGGCAGTCAGATCGATGTGACGGTGTCCGCTATCGGGGACGCCAACAGTTTGTTAGGTGGTACATTGATCATGACACCTTTGAATGCAGCAGATGGGGAGATTTACGCGGTTGCCCAGGGGTCGATCATCGCAGGGGGTGTCGCAGCAGAGGGTCAAGCGGGTGAAGTCACGCAAGGGGTCCCGACCTCGGGTGTGATCCCCTCAGGAGCTCGCGTGGAACGCGAGGTCGATTTCGAGTTTGCCGCACTCAATCGTGTGCGTCTGGCTCTACGTGAACCGGACTTCACCACAGCCGCTCGGATCGAGCAGGCGATCAATGCCGATTTCGGACGCGCCGTGGCATTTATGCTGGATGCCGGAACAGTCGAGTTGAACATTCCGGAAGCGCGAATGGCATCAACGGCGCATGCGGTTGGTCGGATCGAAAACATCGCTGTCGCCCCCGAACGTCGCGCACGCGTGGTTGTGGACCAAAGATCTGGAACGATCGTAATGGGTGAGGATGTTCGGATCTCGCGCGTGGCCGTCTCTCAAGGTGGCCTGACCCTTCGTGTTGAAGAAGTGCCGCTTGTCGTCCAGCCCAACCCGTTTGCCGATGGGGAAACGGTGGTTGTGCCACGCACCAATGTGGATATTCAGGAGGAGCCGGGAACCGGACTTGCCGAGGTGCCGGACGGCACCTCACTGTCCGAAGTGATCGCTGGATTAAATGCGCTGGGCGTCTCGCCGCGTGACATGATCGACATCCTCAAAAGCATCAAAGCAGCCGGTGCTCTGCATGCCGAGTTTGTGGTGCACTAAAACACTCTCGCAAGGCATTGGCGTGGCATATGTTGGTCCCTTGACCCGTACTCTCCCGCCACTCTGCTCTCTGTAGTGCAAAAGGGTTCATATGACCAAATAGGTAGGCTTGCAGTTAGGGTGGCGCAGGTTGGTATGTCAGAAGTAGCTTCGCACCAGTGATCCGGCGATGAGTGTCCAGCCATCTGCCACCACAAAGAAGGCCAACTTGAACGGCAACGATACAATGGCCGGCGGGACCATCATCATGCCCATGGACATAAGCACAGCAGCGACAACAAGATCGATAATCAAAAACGGCAGGAAGACCAGAAAACCGATTTGAAACGCCAAGGCCAGTTCAGAGAGCAGAAAACTTGGAACCAAAACGGACAGCGGGGCGTCGGCCGATGCGACAAGGCCAAGGGTTTCCGGCCTCAGATCGGCCATAGCTGAGAATGTATCTGAATCCACGCGCGCAGCCATGAAGACTCGAAAGGGCTCGATGATCCGAGGAACCGCGACATCCAGTTCAATCGTCTCGGCAACCCAAGGTGCTACACCCGCAGCCCAGGCTTCGGTGAAAACCGGTTCCATCACAAAATAGGTGAGAAACAAGGCCAGACTGATAATCAGCATGTTGGGCGGCGCTTGTTGCAATCCGATACCAGTGCGCAGGATCGACAGGACGGTGACGATAAGTGGGAAACACGTCACCATGACCGCCAAACCCGGCGCGAGGCTGAGCACAGTGAGCAAAAGAATGAGTTGAATAGATGTGGCTGCCAAGGAGCCATCTTCGCCAAGGCTTATTGATATTCCTTGCGCCTGAGCTGGTGTCGCGTGACACCAGATAAGGAAGACACTGAGAACCAGTATGGCCAAATCTGATCGCCGGGCATTTTTGCGCCAATCAATACGCACGGCATTGGATCCTTGCGCTGCTCACGCGCCGGTGGCCTGTCCGGTGATTTCAATCAGGCGGACGGCTAATTGGCTTCCATGATCGCCGTCTACCTCTTCCAATTCACCGCGCGCAATCAGGCGGCCACCTATGAAGAGCTCAACCGGATCGGATACGCGTCTGTCCAAGGTAAGAACCGAGTTCTTCTCTAATTGCACAAGATCCCGGACCAAGGGTCTGGCTTTGCCGACTGAAACAACGATTTCAACTGGTACGGATGTGAAAGGGTTTGCCAAATCCGTGGCATGAAGTCCGGTGTCGTGGCCGTCATCCATTTGAACGATCCTTGTCTAACTGAAATGCAAACGCCTCGATCGACCCGCGGATGTGCTTGGTGAGTTCTGACAGGTCGATATGACGCTCTGAGGATTCGAAGCCGATTGAAACAGCATCTAGGGCCAAGCCGCTGTCAGCTACGATTTTGACAGGCATGTCGATCAGCTTAGGCAGTGCCGCGCTCACCATGGATTGTCTGGGTGGGGCGCATCGTACAACGACGTCCGTTGTACTCTCCAACTCGATGTGTTCGGCCAACTGATTGGCAATGCGCTGCACAAACCCGGCGTCCAATGCATCCGGGACCAACGTTTCCGCCAATGCCTCCAAAAAGGGGACCAAAGCTGCCGTGACATGCTGAACTGCTTCTTGATAGGTGAACGACAAGTCACCCACGTTTTTTGCAAAGGCGTCCGATGCGATTTGTGTGTTACGGGCCTGAGCGGCGATTGCGTCATCCCATCCGGCGGAGTAACCCTGCTCGAAAACAGCCAAGCGTTGTTCTTCGCCCGCTGGGTCGCTTTCTTCTTCGCTGTCCGGCACAAGGGCAACCGGACCAAAATCTTCCAGATACGCGGCGATCATGCTGTCTCCTCCTTGTCTTCCAACCAGGTGCGGAGAATCTCGACCGTTTCCTCTTGGCGTTCCCCGATCATCGTTCTGAGGCGTTCAACCGGGTCGCTGTCCTGGCGATCGAGGCTTCGCCAATCAACATCGGCTGCGCTGGGCAATGCGGTGGCAGCAACGTCGATATCGATGTCACCGTCCAACGCGTCTGACCCCTCTCCTTCCGGCGTTGGCAGCGCCATGGGTTCAGATTGTGTTGGTGCCGTTCGGCTGAGCAACGGGCGGAGCACAAATAACGCAAGAACCAAGACGACAACTGCGAGAACCGCCAATTGAATTAAGCTCATCGTGTCGATCGGAAACCCTGACAAAAACGGTGTCTGCACTGCCGTTCCCTGTGGTGCGATAGCGGGCAGCTCCATGCTGTGGATGGTGATGACATCGCCTCGCCCTTCGTTAAACCCGACCGCCGAGGACACCAGGTCGCGAAGCACCTGCAATTCCTCCTCCGGGCGGTTGCGATAGGCTACCTCACCCGCGTCATTCACTTCGGTCACGCCGTTCACCAAAACTGCAACCGACAGGCGTTTTATGGCGCCTGGAACACGCACAAGCTCTCTCTCAGTCTCTGAAATTTCGAAGTTGACGCGTTCGCGTGTCTCTGACGTTTCAGTCAAGCTGCTGTCGCCGGAGGAGGCGTCTCCTGTTGGCAGATTGGATGCGACCGTCACACCGCCCTGCTGATCGGTTGATGTATTTGCCCGTTCTTCGGTGTCGGTGCTGATCGCGACCCGACTGTCAGGATCGATCCGGCGTTCGCGGATCGACTCGCTTTCGGTCACGGTTTCAACGCTGACTTCGATCACTGCATTGCCAGCGCCAACCCGTGCTTCGACAAGCCGGGCGACGCGCTCTTTCAGCCGTGCCGACAGGTCTAGCCCAGGTGGTGTGACTTCTGGTGAGTCCGACGCGCCAATAACCATGCCATTCGTATCAATGACTGTCACATCATCGACCTGCAGGCCGGCAACCGCAGACGCGACCAAATGCTGAAACGCCTTGGCTTGGTTCGGGCTTATCGATCCACCACTCGTCGTCAACGCCACGGATGCGGTCGGCTGCGCACTGCGCGCAAACGGGCTGGAGTTTGCGTTGGCGATGTGAACGCGGGCCGCGGTGATTGCAGGATTTGCGACAATAGTGCGTGCCAATTCCCCTTCTTTGGCACGCCAATAGGCCGCGTCGAACATTTGCGAGGTCGTGCCAAACCCATTCAAATTGTCCAGAAGTTCATATCCGCGTGCGCCGTTGGCCGGCAGGCCATCGCTGGCCAGCGTCATACGCAATTCATCACGCATGCCGGATTCGACAAAGATAGAGCCCCCCTGAACATCATAGGCGGCCCCGCGCTGTTCTAGGGCTCGCACCACCTCACCTGCGGCGCTACTTTCCAATCCCGCGTAAAGCAGCGTCATGCTGGGCGCAGTCGCCATCCGCCCGATCACAAGTACGCCGCCAAATACGACCGCCGCGGTGAGCGCTAGAATGATGCGCCGCTTGATATCCAAACTGTTCCAGACAGACGCGATCTGCTGCACGACAATCCTCCGTTCATCGCCGACCCTTCTGGCCGTGTCGCCCTCCTTCCTGAGCCATCAGCCTTAACATTCGGTTAGTGGCTGCCGGGTATGACAATCGGGACCAAGCAAAGGATGAGAATGATGGCTAAACGTCAGGATGAACCGGACGAAACGGTAAAAAAGTCGCACATTCTGCCTTTATTTATGGGTCTGTTCGCCATGTTGGTGGGTGCTGGCGGCGGTTTCTTAGCAGTGCAGAACGGTGTTTTGCCAACCGCCGAATCGGCAAAAACAGAAACCCAATCCCCTGGCGCACAGCCGCTACCCGACGTGGTTTTCGTCGCAATTGAACCAATGACGATTTCGCTGCGGGGCGACCAATCGTCTAAACATCTTCGTTTTTCTGCTCAATTGGAAGTATATGCGCCGCATTCGCGCGAGGTCGCTCAGTTCCTCCCACGTATTCAGGACGTTCTCAACACGTATCTGCGATCTGTGCGCGTGTCTGACCTTGAGGACAGCATCGCGCTTTATCGAATTCGCGGCCACGTCTTGCACCGCGTGAGTCTTGTCGTTGGAGAGGGGCGCGTGCGCGACGTCCTAATCACTGAATTCATCATGACCTAGGGGGCGCTATGACACTCATCGCAGATATTTTTTTGGTCGCGGGCGCTTTGGGTGCGAGCGTCTATTGCTATGTCCTGGCGCAGCGGCTCAAGCGGTTCAACGATTTGGAAAATGGGGTTGGTGGCGCCGTCGCCGTCATGTCGGCGCAGGTTGACGATATGACCAAAACCCTGAACGCGGCGCGCGAGACAACGGGTAAATCAAACGACGCCTTGGAAGAGCTAACCAAGCGCGCAGAAGAGGCCGCAAAACGCCTCGAACTGATGTTGGCGTCGCTGCACGATTTGCCATCGGAGGCGCCGCCGCCGATGGCGCAAGTTGCGCCCGCCGGGGCGGAACCGAAGAACCCGATGCCGAACGGTCCAATGTTTGTTCGACATACACAAATGACGGCGGAGGGTTCACACCATGAGTAAGCGTGCAAAACGATCCATCGGTTTGGGGCTTATGACAATCGTGGTGACCTTGCTCTTGGCCTCTGCTGTTGTGCGCTTGGCGTCCGGTACCGGGGCTGCGATAGCAAGGGAATTGCAGAGCTCAGAACTGCGTGCTTTTCCGGCGGAACATTCCGTGAGCACCGTCGAAGAGGCTGCGTTGCGGCGCATGTACGAGGATCTTGTCGCGCGAGACGCCGAACTCGCTGATCAGGAGGCCGAGCTTGAAACGCGTCTGGTCGCCCTTGCGGAAGCTGAGGCGGCAATCTCTCTCCAATTGTCTGAATTGGAAACCGCCGAAAATACGCTGCGGGAAACGTTGGCCCTGGCGAAGGGCGCGTCGGAAACCGATCTCACACAATTGACCTCTGTCTATGAAAACATGAAACCCAAGGAAGCAGCGGAACTCTTCGAAGAGATGGCCCCGCAATTCGCCGCGGGTTTCATCGGTCGAATGCGACCAGATGCTGCGGCTGGCATCCTTGCCGGGCTTAGCCCACAGGCTGCCTACTCAATCAGCGCGGTAATGGCCGGACGGCATATGGATGTGCCAACTGAGTAAGCGTCGCTTAACACCTTGGCTTTAGAACGTTGTGCCAAGAGTAGGGCGCGACAAGCAGGTATAATCAATGATCGGTCTCATCGGCATCATCACCGTTTTCGTTATGGTCTTTGGTGGATACCTCGCCGCAGGCGGAAAATTTGCGATTATTCTGAAGTCCCTACCATATGAGCTGATGATGATCGGCGGCGCAGCAATCGGGTCCTTCCTGATCGCCAATCATGTAGCTGCCGTCAAACAGGCGCTAAAAGACGTGGGTAAGGTCTTCAAAGGGGCGCATTGGAAACACGAAGACTACCGTGACCTTCTTTGTCTTTTGTTCGAATTGATCCGGCTGTCCCGCGCGAATCCCATGGCCGTTGAAGAGCACATCGAAGCCCCTGCTGACTCTGCCATTTTCGCACGCTACCCTAAGATTTCCGCCGATATTGAGGCCGTCGAACTGATCTGCGACACATTGCGTGCGGCGTCGATGAATTATGACGATCCGCATCAGGTCGAAGAGGTTCTTGAAAAGCGGATGGAGAAAAACCTCCATCACGCATTGCATTCGAGCCATGCGTTGCAAACCATGGCTGATGGATTACCCGCTTTAGGCATTGTCGCAGCGGTTTTGGGTGTGATCAAAACCATGGGTTCTATCGACC
>CAYODE010000145.1:0-9306 GCA_964402685.1 uncultured Aestuariivita sp.
CCCCGGCAAACGCGTTGCCGGGGGCATATTCAGAACGTTTGGGGCGTTAGCCCAACTTGCCTGTCAGCTCAGGCACCGCGTCGAACAGGTCCGCAACCAGGCCGAAATCCGCGACCTGAAAGATCGGCGCTTCTTCGTCTTTGTTGATTGCGACGATGACTTTGGAGTCCTTCATACCCGCCAAATGCTGAATCGCGCCCGAGATACCGACAGCGATGTACAAATCGGGGGCAACAACTTTGCCGGTTTGACCAACTTGCCAGTCATTCGGCGCATAACCAGAGTCCACAGCGGCGCGAGATGCTCCCACCGCAGCGCCCAGGGTATCGGCCAGTTTTTCGATCATGGCGAAGTCTTCTTCAGAACCGACGCCACGGCCACCAGACACAACCACACCTGCCGAAGTCAGTTCAGGACGATCGCTTTCGGCGACCTTGTCTTCGACCCATTCTGACAGCGATGGATTGTCGCCCGCACCGATGTTTTCGACCGATGCCGAACCACCTGTGCCAGCTGCATCAAAGGTCGATGTCCGGAAGGTTACAACCTTCTTCGCGTCCGACGATTTGACTGTTTGAATGGCGTTGCCAGCGTAGATCGGGCGCTCAAACGTCGAGCCATCAACCACCCCGGAGGCGTCCGAGATGACCATCACGTCCAGAAGCGCTGCAACGCGCGGCATGATGTTCTTGGCGTCAGTTGTGGCGGGCGCTACGACATGTTCGTAATCGCCGGCGAGTGATGCGATCAGTGCTGCCGCAGGTTCAGCCAGACGCTTACCGTAAAGGGCATCTTCGGCACACAACACTTTGGCAACACCATCGATGGTCGCCGCTTCGGCCGCCGCGTCAGCGCAGGTCGCGCCAACAGCCAGAACGGTTACATCGCCGAGCTGCTTGGCCGCTGCCACCGCCTTGGCGGTCGCGTCCATGCTCAGTTCACCGTCATTGATTTCTGCGAGAAGAAGAACAGCCATTACACAGCCCCCGCTTCTTTGAGTTTCTCTACCAGCTCGTCGACCGAGCCCACTTTGATACCTGCTTCGCGCGCTGCAGGCTCTTCGGTCTTGACTACTTCGAGCCGTGGAGTGACGTCGACGCCATAATCGGTGGCAGTCTTTTCATCCAGCGGTTTCTTCTTTGCTTTCATGATGTTGGGCAACGAAGCATAGCGCGGTTCGTTCAGACGCAGGTCGACCGTGACGATTGTTGGCATCGACACCTTGATGGTCTGAAGGCCTCCGTCTACTTCCCGTGTGACCAAGGCGTGATCGCCTTCCACATCGAGCTTGGACGCGAACGTTGCCTGGCTCCACCCCAGTAGGGCCGAAAGCATTTGACCGGTTGCGTTCATGTCGTTGTCGATCGCCTGCTTGCCCGCCAAAACGAGGCCGGGCTGCTCTTCATCGATGACGGCTTTAAGGATCTTCGCCACAGCCAGCGGTTCGATGTCCTGATGCACATCGTCAGCAGCAACCACCAGGATCGCGCGATCTGCGCCCATCGCCAAGGCTGTCCGGAGCGTTTCCTGAGACTGCTTGACGCCAATCGACACGGCGATCACTTCGTCCGCTTTGCCCGCTTCTTTCAGGCGAATGGCCTCTTCCACGGCAATTTCGTCGAAGGGGTTCATCGACATTTTTACGTTAGCAAGATCAACGCCCGATCCATCCGCCTTCACGCGGACTTTCACGTTGTAGTCGATCACGCGTTTGACAGGTACCAACACCTTCATAAGCGTCTTTCTCCTCACTAGGGCCCGACACTCCTGCGAGTCGGGTCGTGGTTTAGCTTGGGCATGTGATAACCATGCTGCGCCGCGGGAAACAGAGCAAAATCGTCACGTTTCGGTCTGGAGACGTCGCGTAATTGACGTGATCACGGTTTACGTAAGGCAAGCATCACGTCTGCCCACGTCCCACCCAACGAAAATCGAGGTGCGCAGCGGGCCTAGCGGTTGGCTCCAGGAACCCAAAGGACGTCGTCTTTACCACCGTTATTGGCTGTGCGCGCTGCCACAAAGAACCAATCGCTCAACCGGTTGAGATACTTTACGGCATCGGGGTTGATGGCTTCCATAGTCGCAAGTTCGACAGCTAGGCGTTCTGACCTCCGCGCGACGGTACGGCACACGTGCAAAGCAGCCGCGAGACGCGAGCCACCGGGCAAGATGAAACTGCGCAGTGCTTCAAGATCGGCGTTCATAGCGTCTATTTCGGTTTCCAAACGCTCCACCTGGGAGGCGACAACACGTAGCGGTGGGTATTCAGCTTCTGCGTCTTTTTCCATGTCAGGACGGCAAAGATCGGCGCCCAGATCAAATAGATCATTCTGGATCCACTCCAGCTGCTTATCCAACGCACCTTCTGCTTCGAGTCGCGCCACGCCCACGAATGAATTAAGTTCGTCGGTCGTGCCATAAGCCGTCACGCGCATCGCGTGTTTGGCAACACGCGCCCCGTTTCCAAGGGCCGTCTCACCCGCATCGCCTGTTTTCGTGTAGATTTTGTTCAGGACTACCATCTGCTTTCCCTCTTACGCCCGGCTGAAATAGACGTAGGCCAAAATCAGTACGACCGCCACGAACTGAGCGATCAGTCGCAGGCGCATCATTTTGTTCCCGTACTTGTGGTTGAACTCACCACCCTTGGCGAAACCGCCCACGCCGATCATCAGCACAATGACAACGGCGGTGACCGCCAAAAGGATGAGTATGAAAAGGGGATCCAACTGCGCGCTCCCTGATTTGGCTTTCGTTGTGTTCGGTGACTTAGCGGCTTGATGCTGAAAAGCGAACCGATTTTCTTTAAATCCGTGAAGCGATGGCGTCTAAGGCGCGGTCAGGCAGGGTACGATGCAACGCGGCGGCTAGATAGGTAGCCCCAGTGATCCTGTAGCGTGGTTTGGGTGCATCGCTTTCTAGCGCACGGATGACTTTCGTAGTCACGGCCGAAGCGGGCAGTTCGAAAAGGTCCTTCTTGCCGCTGCCATGATACAACCTATGAACCAGACCGTTTTCATAGTCGGCGCGTCGGGGAGAGTTTTCCCAATCGATCCAGCGTTCAAAAAACGGAATGCCTTTCTCTCGGAACATCGTTGTGATGGGGCCGGGTTCGATCAGAACAACATGGATCCCGGTACCTCTCATTTCGATCCTCAGCGTATCGCTCATCGCCTCAAGCGCACGCTTGGTCGCCGCGTACGCGCCACGCCAGGGAATATACGTAAATCCCAGAGCGGATGAGCACTGCAAGATATGCCCGTGACCCTGCGCGCGCATGACGGGAATGACCTGGCGGGTGAGTTCATGCCAGCCAAAAAAGTTGCTCTCGAAGATTTCTCTGAGCCCTTGTGTGGGCAGGTCTTCGACCGCACCGAAAAAGCCATGCGCGCCGTTGTTGAAAACGGCATCCAACGTGCCGCCTGTTGCGTCTAAAGCTTCGGCAAGCCCCGAAGTGATGCTCGCCTCGTCAGTGTAGTCGATCCGCGGGCTTTCGAACCCTTCGCCGCGCAACGCGTCACAGTCTGCCTCTTGCCGACAAGACGCAAAGACGCGCCAGCCACGCTCTTTGAGCACAAGTGCCGCATCCTTGCCGATCCCAGACGAACAGCCGGTGATCAATATGGTCTTTTGGGTCATAAAGGACACCCTGTGGTCAAAACAACGAGGGTGTTCTGGCGTGGTTCGTGGTGATTGGCAATCAGCCTGTGGGTTCGCTGAGCAGGTATTCCGCCATCCAACCAACGAAATCTTCATCCACCGTACGAAGTTTGACCCAACCGCTCCCATCGGCATCGATAACTTCTACGGCAGTACCTTGCGGCAAACTGGTTACAACATCATACGCGGTACCCGGTCCTCTTCGCATGTTGACGCGCGTGCCTGCAACCTCGCGGAGATCGGCAGGGGGAAGAACACGCATCACCAGGGGCGGGCGCGCTTGTTCCGGCGTGGCCCCCAATTGCGTCAGCGGCCGTGCGAACATCGCCCCGCTTTGTTCGAGTGAAATAAGCGTGACTGGCACTTCTGAGTTTGCATCAATCTCCGTTTGTACTTCCTCCGCGCTAGGGCCCTCGTTACTCGCAGCAACAACGCTTGGTTCAGACACTGTGCGCAGGGCGACGTCCGAAACTGAGGGTGGGAGGGCGGTGCGTGCAGGTTGCGTGTTTGCCAAACGCGCCAAACGATCCGCCTCTTGGGCCGCTTTGGCCTGGGCCATCAACTCAGCCTTTCGGGGCGTGAATTCATCGCCTCCGCTCAATTCATAAAAGGCGAACGCCATAAAGGCGAAACTCAAAACTATGTACTTGTTCATCCCATTCCCCAGGGTCGAAAAAATCGTTACGTGCAAAAACGGTTTCGGCAGGCAGAGTCTGACTTTAGCAGAAACTTCGATTCGATACCCGAAATCACAGGGAAAATCGTCAAAAATGCGCCAAGCGGAAAAATGCACCGTTGATGTCGCATCGGCTTTACCTGATCTATTCAGCCGCGTATCACATCATCTATGACTGATTTGGTGGACGACCCCAATATCGACCCATCGGAGGTGGCAGAACCGCTGCGCCGAGCCATTGGCGAACGATACCTGACCTACGCGCTTTCGACGATCATGCACCGCGCTTTGCCGGATGCCCGTGACGGTTTGAAGCCCGTTCATCGCCGAATCCTCTTTGCCATGCGCGAACTCCGGCTGGCCAGTGGCGGAGGATTCCGCAAGTCCGCTAAGATCAGCGGCGACGTGATGGGCAACTATCACCCACATGGTGATGCGGCGATCTATGACGCCATGGCGCGATTGGCGCAGGACTTCAACGTGCGATACCCGCTGGTCGATGGGCAGGGAAACTTCGGCAATATCGATGGCGATAATCCAGCTGCGTCACGTTACACCGAAGCACGCATGACCGTAGTAGCCGAGGCGTTGCTAGAAGGGCTGAACGAAAACGCAGTCGATTATCGGGACAACTACGATGGCACACTGACCGAACCGGTCGTTTTGCCAGCACAATTTCCAAACCTTTTGGCCAACGGAGCGTCCGGCATCGCAGTGGGGATGGCCACGAACATTCCGCCACATAATATCGCCGAGCTGTGTGATGCGTGTTTGCACCTGATCAAAACGCCAGATGCAAGAGATGACACCTTGTTGAATTTCGTACCTGGGCCGGATTTCCCAACAGGTGGTATTCTGGTCGATAAGCGGGAAACGATCGCGCAAGCGTACAAAACAGGGCGTGGGTCATTTCGGTTGCGGTGCCGGTATGAGGTTGAAGACCTTGGGCGCGGCCAGTGGCAGATCGTGGTCACTGAGATCCCGTATCAGGTGCAAAAGTCTAAGCTCATCGAAAAGATTGCCGAGCTGATCCAGACCAAGAAGATTCCGATCCTTGCCGATGTGCGGGACGAAAGCGCAGACGACATCCGCATGATCCTTGAGCCACGGTCAAAGAACGTGGATCCGGAAGTGCTGATGGGTATGCTGTATCGCAACTCTGATCTGGAGGTGCGGTTCTCTCTCAACATGAACGTGCTGATCGATGGGGTGACGCCCAAGGTCTGTTCGATGAAAGAGGTGCTGCGCGCCTTCCTGGACTTCCGTCGTGAGGTGTTGATCCGCCGCAGTCAACACCGGATGGAGAAGATCGACCACCGGTTGGAGGTGTTGGAAGGCTTCATTGTCGCGTTTCTGAACCTTGATCGTGTGATCGACATCATCCGATACGATGATGACCCTAAAGCCGCCATGATGAGGGAGGATTGGGCAAAGACGCATGTGCGCGCAACCAACGAAGCCGATTATGTCTCGCCCGGGCCGGGCGAGGGCGAGTTGAGCGAAACTCAAGTCGACGCGATCCTGAATATGCGACTGCGCAGCTTGCGCCGGTTGGAAGAACTCGAGTTGCTACGCGAACAATCTGCGTTGATGGAAGAGCGTGCTGCACTGGAAGATCTGTTGGAAAGCGAAGCCCTCCAATGGGGCAAAATCGCGGAACAGTTGAAAGAGACGAAGAAGACCTTTGGCAAAGATTATGAGGGTGGGGCACGACGCACCATTCTTGAAGAGGCCGGGGAAATCGAAGAGGTGCCTCTGGAGGCTATGATCGAACGTGAGCCGATCACGGTTGTCTGTTCCCAAATGGGTTGGATTCGGGCCATGACCGGGCATATTGATCTTGGCCGCGAGCTGAAGTTCAAAGATGGCGACGGCCCACGTTTTATCTTCCACGCCGAAACCACCGACAAACTGATCCTGTTTGGATCGAATGGCCGGTTTTATACGCTCAGTGCCGCAAACCTTCCGGGTGGTCGTGGGATGGGCGAACCCGTGCGGCTTATGGTGGATCTTCCCAATGAAGCCGAGATTATTGATCTGTTTATCCATAAGCCGGATAGCAAGCTGATCGTCGCATCTACAGCGGGCAACGGATTCGTCGTTCCCGAAGCGGATGTGGTGGCCCAGACGCGGGCGGGCAAACAGGTGCTGAACGTCAAAGACGAGGATCGCGCCTCTGTCGTGCGCCATGTTTCGGGTGATCATGTCGCGGTCGTATCTCAAAACGGCAAGTTCCTTGTCTTCCCGTTGGAAGAGCTTCCAGAGATGGGGCGCGGCAAAGGGGTACGCCTTCAGAAATACAACATGGCGCGGGGCAAGCAGGGGTCGCTGGAACTGGACGGTGGTTTGTCAGATCTGACCACATTTGCGTGGGACGACGGGCTGCGTTGGGGTATGGGTGGTGGCAAGACACGCCACGAGCCTGACATGGCAGAATGGCTCGGCAAACGCGCCGGGGTGGGCAAACGACCACCGCATGGGTTCCCGAAGGACTACAAGTTCTCGTAGCGGGACGTGTCTGAGACCGACTCCGCCATCAGCCAGACACCGTTTTCAGGTCGCAAGGTCAGGATCATGACCGGCTTGGGGTCGCGGCCTTTCACGGGCCGGAACCGAAAGCGGGACAAGAGTGTCGCGAGGATAATGACCGCTTCCTGCAGAGCAAAACTGGCCCCGATGCAAATGCGAGGGCCATCGCCAAAGGGCATATAAGCATACCGATTGATAGACGAACGATCCGCAAATCGATCTGGTTGGAATGCATTCGGCTTGTCCCAAAGCTGCTCGCTTCGGTGAAGCGCGTAGATTGGCAAGATCACGGTGTCGCCGGGCAGGATCTCGGTGCCACATAGTTCGTCCTTGGTTTGTGCTGTACGCGAGACCATGGCCGCAGGCGGATAGAGCCTCAACGCTTCGTCGATGATCTGCCGTATGAACGGTAGGTTCTGTACATCTTCACCCTGAGCGGCGCGCCCATCTGACAGAACCGCTTGTGCTTCAGCGCGAGCGCGATCTTGCACTTCCTGATCAAAGGCGCAGAGATACAGTGCCCAGGCCAGAGACAGCGCCGTCGTCTCGTGACCTGCCACAATGAAGGCAAGCAGGTTGTCGCGCAGCTCCGCTGTTGTCATCTTACGCTTGGTCTTGGGGTCTTCACCGTTCAAGAGCAAATCCAGAAGGTCGGGAACCGCACGGGGACCGCGCGATGCCCGTGCGGAGATGGCCGCATCCGCCATTTTCTTCATATCTGTCATGCGGGGATCGGACTTTAGTTGCGCTGGGCGCGGGATCCAGGATGGGGCTCCCAATATGTCCAGAAGCGAAACCTTGCCGGCTTCAGAAATGTAGCGTTCGATGGCGTGATGGACGAGTTCGCGATCGAAAGAGCCATCACCTGAAAAAGTTACATCCCCTATCACGTCAAAGGTCGCGGTGATCATTTCGTCAAATAGGTTTACGGCGCGTTTGGCACCTGCTGCAGCGATCCGCTGTGCCGATTGCTCGGCCGCTGCACT
This sequence comes from uncultured Aestuariivita sp., assembly GCA_964402685.1. Lineage (GTDB taxonomy): Bacteria > Pseudomonadota > Alphaproteobacteria > Rhodobacterales > Rhodobacteraceae > Aestuariivita. The sequence continues at coordinate 7,852 of CAYODE010000145.1, forward strand.
CATGATCGGCGCCAGATTCATCACGTTGCGGTGCGAAAACACTGGAGCTGCAGTGCGCCGCTGCCACCTCCAGTCTGCACCTTCGGCGATAAACAGGCTGTCTCCGATCGCAGGTTTCAACAGGTTTTTAGTGACAATGGATTTAGGGTACTGCTCCACCCGTTCCAAGACCACCGCCCTGATCGCATCGGGGTCCGTAACCATATGCCAACGGGTTCCCGTCTTTCCCGAGACAATGGGTTCCCGTGTCGCGACTTCGGGAATGATGCCAACAATGTTTTCTCGAGCCGCGCGAAAGCTCTGCCACAAACCCAGTGGTTTTTGCACTAAGGGCACCGACACGGGAATTTGAGATCCTATTGAACTGTTGTGCATGGCAAACTGTCGCCTAGTTTCACTGGGTGAGCAGGTAGCGCCTCTGGCAGCCGCTTCAAAGGTTTGCACCCTGTTCGGATTGTAGCTAAGACTTCGGAAAACCTCAGCGAGGAAGATAATGGCGCGTATTCTTGCAGTGATTTCGCTTCTTACCGTTTTGGTGGGATGCGCCCCACAGCCAATTTCTGAAAGCCGCGAAGCGGACCTTGGCGAGTTCCGGCTTGGTCATAACATTGTGATCGCGCCCAAGATGCAGGCGGTGCCCGGTTCTCGCGAAGCGACTGAAGAGGAGTGGGTTACTGCGCTGACCGACGCGTTTGCAGAAAGGTTCAACCGATACGAGGGTGGCCAGCTTTACCATTTTGGTATTTCGGTCGAAGGTTACATGTTGGCACCGCCGGGTGTTCCGCTGTTGGCGTCTCCAAAATCGGCGGTCGTGATCAATGTTACGATCTGGGATGATGCAGAGGCGAGAAAGATAAATGACGAACCTCATCAGCTTGCCATCCTCGAAGCGGCCGACGAAGGGGCGTTAATCGGGTCTGGCTTGGCCAATACCCGTGAAGAGCAGCTTGCAAACCTAGCCTTTAATGCATCACGCCAATTGGAAATTTGGTTGTCACGTCAGCATGATCAGTTCGGCTGGTTTGATGCAAAGCCCGGACTTGAAACAGAAGAAACCATTGGCGCTGAGACAGAAGAACCCTCGGAAACCGAGACAGAGGTGGTCGCAGTTACGACGCCGGAAGAGACGGAAACCGTCGAAGCCACACCGGCCCCTGTGGTTACGCCAGCTATCGTCCCTGAGACCACTCAGACGGCACCAGCGGTCGCTGAGCCAGAGGAACAGATCTTCCGCCGACCCTCGCCCGAAGTGATGGTTGATCAGGTTCTCAACTAAGTCTGAGCCATTCACGACGCGCAGAACGTCATCTGACGCTTGATTTTCTTATCCGAACCCAATATCTGCCCCGCGCAGAGGAAACCGGGTTCGTTTACCCATTTAATAAAAGGGCGCCAACTAACATGGCAAAGGAAAAGTTTGAACGCACGAAGCCGCATGTGAACATCGGCACGATT
>CAYODE010000146.1:0-9283 GCA_964402685.1 uncultured Aestuariivita sp.
ATGTCAGACAAAATGGCCGTGATGATGCATGGAGAGATCCTCCAATTTGGCGCACCGGAAGAGGTGTATCATGCCCCCAAATCGCTGGACGTGGCACGGTTTGTCGGATCGCCCTCGATCAATGTTCTACCTGGTGAGATTACGGAAACAGGCGCGCTGTCTGTTTCAGGCACGGTCTTTGCAGCAGATACGCGTTTGTCCCGCCAACCGGTATCTGTGGGAATTCGATCAGAGCATCTGCATCTGGACCCCGATGGCGCGTTCAGCGGCGTTATCCGTCATCGCGAAAACCTCGGCTCTGATCTTTTCCTGCACATCGTGATGGAGGGGGCAGGGCAGCCTGTCATTCTGCGGACGAAAGCATCTGTTCAGCCTGGCACTGGCTTGGACGAGACAGTCAGATTTTCCGCGCGCGCCCGCGATATGCTGGTGTTCGCTCCAGATGGAACCCGGCTGAACATGACCATGCCCGCCCTGGTCGAGGTCGCTTGATGCCGGGATCACGTGCATATCTGTGGTTTATTGGGCCTGCCCTTTTTCTGATGGTGGTGATCCTCTTGCTGCCCATTGGCATCGCTGGGGCGCTGAGTTTCACGAATTATTCGCTAGGAAACACCGGGGCAGAGTATGTTGGTTTTGACAACTATGAACGGATTTTCACCCGCTCAACCTATGAAAAGATGTTTGGTGCGACGTTCCGATATGTCTTTGTCGTTGTCCCACTAACCGTCGCTTTGGGCCTTGGCGCGGCACTTTTGATCCATTCTCTCACGCGCTTTGGCGATCTGTACAAGACCATTTACTTCCTGCCGGTAATGGCGGCGCTGATTGCCATGGCCATCGTCTGGGAATTTGCGCTGCATCCTACGATTGGGATCATTAATTCGACGCTTGAACGCGGGTGTGGTACCTTTCTTGAGATGTGGGCGTGGTACGCTCAAGGGTGCGCGCGGACCTTCCCACTCTGGCTAACCGATCGCGATTACGCCATTTGGACCGTCGCTTTCATCGGTGTCTGGCAGGGCTTTGGGTTTAACATGGTCTTGTACTTGGCAGGCCTAACGTCGATCCCTCCTTCGCTTTACGATGCGGCGGATATGGACGGTGCTCAGTCCGGTTGGGAGCGTTTCCGGCTGGTAACCTGGCCGATGCTGGGACCCACAACAGTATTTGTGGTGACCATCAGCTTTATCCGGTCTTTTCAGGTGTTTGACACGGTCGAGGCCTTTTATCCGCAAGGCGGCGGGCCGTCGAAATCCGTCTATGTGATGATGTTTGCCATCTACGAAAAGGCGATCCAGCAAAACCTGATGGGCATTGGGGCCGCGATTACTGTCGTGTTCCTTGGCTTCGTCATGTTCCTAACCTTGGTCCAGCGCTGGCTGGTTGAACGCAGGACACATTACTCATGACGGACGCAACGGTTTCGCAAGCACACACGGCTTTTCGGTTCTCAACAAAAGAAGCTGTCAAACATGCCGTCCTAATTGTCGGCGCGCTGGTCGTACTGCTGCCATTTTATGTGATGGTGAGCTATTCGCTGAAGGCGCCGGCCGAGATCATGCAACAGACGGGCGGGTTTTTGGGAAGCCAGGAACCGTTTCGGGACGATTTCTGTGTGAAACTCGGCAACGCGGTCGAAGACTGCATGGTCAATCCGATCGTCTATAACTACACCACAGCGTTCGAGAAGGCGCCGTTGGTCCGCTATCTCATGAACGGGGTCATCGTTACCCTGTCGATCTTTCTGATCCAGGTGATCGTGGCACTGCCTTGTGCCTATGCGCTGGCGAAACTGCGCTTTTGGGGGCGAGAGGCTGTTTTTGGACTGGTTCTCTTTTGCCTGCTCATCCCGGTGCATGCGATCGCGCTGCCGCTGTATATTATGCTTGCCAAACTGGGGCTGACCAACAGTTACGCGGCCTTGATCATCCCGTGGACGATCAGTGTCTTTGGCATCTTTCTGATGCGCCAGTTCTTTATGACCGTACCTGATGATTTGATTGATGCTGCGCGCATGGATGGGATGAGCGAGTATTCCATTGTTTGGAATGTCATGTTGCCCACCGCCATCCCAGCGCTGCTGGCTTTTGGTATTTTTAGCGTGGTTGCCCATTGGAATGACTACTTCTGGCCGCGCATCGTGATCACAGGAAATCGGGACCTTTTTACACCCCCGCTGGGCTTGCGAGAGTTCAAAGGGGATGCAGACGGGGACAATTTCGGTCCGATGATGGCGACCGCTTGCGTCATCGTGGCGCCGCTGATTGTGGCCTTTTTGCTGGCCCAACGCCGCTTCATTGAAGGGATCACGCTTTCAGGAATGAAGTGAGGCGGGAAATCACCCGCCCCACACAGAAATCCCGCAGGGGATGTCAACCGGGGTCCTGCCAATCGCCAAACCGCCAGGCCCCACGTAACAGGAGAGAGTAATGAAAAAGCTCACCACTGCAATGGCGCTTGCCCTATTTGCGGCACCCGCGCTGGCCGAAGACAAGATCGTCATCGAATTCGCCTATCCTTACAGCCACCTTTTTGATGTGACGTATGAAAAGATCTTGCCGAAGTTTTACGAGCAGCATCCGAATATCGAAGTGAAGATGCGGGCGACTTACGAGTCCTATGAGGATGGCACCAACACCATTCTACGCGAAGCCGTTGCAGGCACGCTGCCAGATGTCACCATGCAAGGCCTGAACCGCCAGGCGATCCTTGTCGAGAAAGGCATCGCAAAATCGCTGGAGCCGTTCATCGCGGCGGAAGCCGACTTTGCCAAAGACGGGTATCACGAAGCAATGCTCGATCTGGGCACCTTTGGCAGCGATGTCTTTGGTCTGCCGTTCTCGATCTCGCTCCCGGTCGGCTATTACAACATGGAAGTGATGGCCAAGGCCGGATACACTGAAGAGAACTTGCCCGTGACTTGGGCCGAAGTGATCGAAGCGTGTGGTAAGCTCCGTGAGGCGGGTGTTCAAAACCCGATGTTCTGGGGTTGGAATATAACCGGCAACTGGTTTCTTCAGGCCTTGATGTGGAGCCAGGACAAACCGACCGTCATGGGCACCGATTTCACGTTGGATGAACCCGAGGGACTGACGGCTCTCAATACGATGAAGGATCTGTTCCGTGGCTGCGAGATGCAGAACCTGGAATGGAAAGCAGCATTGGCGTCATTTTCTGCCGGCGAGATTGGCATGATGTACTGGTCGACGTCTGCCGTTGGCGCCGTTGAGCGGGCTATGGGAGACTTCACCCTGGTCACGAACGAGTATCCCGGCCTGACGGAAAAAGGACCTATGGGGCTGCCCGCTGGCGGTAACTCGGCCATGCTGGTCTCTACCTCGGAAGATCCTGCTGAGCTTGAAGCCGCGTGGGCATGGTTGAAGTTCATCACTTCCGGTGAAGGTGCCGCAGACGTCGCCCGTACCACGGGCTACATGCCGCCGAACCAGGCTGCGAACGAGATCATCCTTGCCGATTTCTATGCGGAGAACCCTGCCAAAGCCACAGCCGTACGCCAGTTGCCACTGCTGCGTGAGTGGCAAGCCTATCCTGGGGACAACGGATTGGCCGCAACGCAGGTCATCTACGATGGCATCGAAGGCATCGTGACAGGTGAGTTCGAGAACATGGAAGAGCTGCAGGAAGAGCTGACCGAAGAGGTTCAAGACCTGCTGCCCACAGGCTCTTAATCCACTCAAAAGATCGCCCCAGCCCGATCTGGGCTGGGGCCCCAACGAAAGACCTGTTCCATGAAATTACTACAACTGACCGATATTCACCTGACTACACCAGGCCAGACGATTGGCGGACGCGATCCGAACGCAAACTTTGAAAAAGCGTTAAATCATGCAATGGCCCAGCATTCTGACGCGGCCGCGCTATTCATTACGGGCGATCTGTCGGATTGGGGTGAAAAGCCGGACTATGTGGCGCTCAAGTCCCGCATTGCCACCCTCCCGCTGCCGGTTCATCTGCTGATTGGCAACCACGATGATCGACCCACGTTGCTGGAGGTATTCCCAGAGCTGAAAGGCGATGAAGGTTTTGTACAGCATGTCGTTCCGCTGCCCATCGGGCAGGCCATCACACTGGATACATGGGGTGCCGAAAGCCATGCCGGACATTTTTGTGAGGCGCGCGCAGAGTGGCTGAATACCCAATTATCCGAATTGCCGGGTCCCTTCTGGTTGTTTATGCACCACAACCCGGTGCCGCTCGAAATTGCCCCCATGGACAAGATTATGCTGTTGGACGCTGACCGTTTTGCCCAGACGATCGAACCATATCGCGATAAGATCCGGCACATCTTCCACGGTCATTGCCATTTACCCCTGTCCGGGTCGCTTCTTGGGATACCGTTTTCTGCCCCACGCGGCACGAACCACGCTGGGTGGCCCGATTTCGCGTCCACGCGGCTATTGTCTTCTGCAGCATTGACGGAGGCGTATTCCGTTGTTTTTGCATCTGAAACAACCACGATGGTCCACATGGTCGAGTTCGGATACGAAGGCGAGGTTAAAGGAGAAGGCTCTCCTGAGTATTCAGACTGGGACAAAATGACGATGGTGCGTTGAGGCGAACACGCGGTTAGAACCGCAGCGCGCCTTACCGGTCGCTGCTCTAAACCCCGACGTCAGGGCCCAAACACAGCATCTCTTCGTCTTTTTCGTAGGCGAAGTATTCGTTGCGCACGCCCTGTTCGTTGGGTTCGGAAAACGTCGCAATCAAACCGCTTGGGGTGCGCTCAAAGCTCCAGCACTGATGGTTGTCCCAGCCTTCATAGGCAAAGCAAATGAAACCATCGGACTCGTACCACACGCCGGGTCGGCATTCACCGTCGAGAAACGACCACTCGACCCGGCGGTTTTCGTGGTATCGCTCGACTCCGTAATCCTGACCATTCAGGCTAAAAAACAGTGTTTTACCTTGTGTGTAACGCTCGAACTCCTCTGCGCTCATATTGGCCAGAGCAAGGCCGGGCAGGGCGACGAAGGCCAGAATCGCAAACACATATCTCATGGCGTTCAAACTGGCAGATTGCGTGTGGATCTGCCAACAGCGACAGCGGTAACATGCGCATTCTGTGATGAGGCAGTGGCGGGCAGTGCCCAATCCTTCACACGATGATCCATCATCCGGCGCCATACAGGTGGGATCAGCGCAACCATAGCCATCACAGGAAGCGAACGTGGAAGCATCGGCATGTCAGAGGCATCCAGCAGGAGCTCATGAAAGTGTCGCGCGGGATGTGCATGGTGATCGGAGTGGCGTGGCGCGTTGAGCATAAGAGCTGAGGAATACCAGTGCGGTGCGTTCCAGCTGTGCTGGGGTCCTATGGGCGTCCAACTGCCCGCAGGTGTTTGATCGCGTCGCAAACCGTAGTGCTGCACGTAGTCTGAGAGCATCAACTGCATCGTCGCATAGATCGCCAAACCAGCCCAAACCAGAGTTCCAGCGATGCCACCGATCAACCAACCCAGCATGAGCGACACAAGAGCGCCCGCAATGTAGAAAAGATATGGGTGCATTCCGGCCCGTTTTGTCCGGCTTTTGCGCCGTAGGTTCTCCGCGGCCCATCCGGCCCTAAAAGACCCGACCCAAGCGCGCGGCCAAAAGCGGTAGAACCCCATACCCAGCGGCGCGGAATTCGGGTCGACCGATGTGGCGACGTATTTGTGGTGCACCAGCGGGTGTGCGCTCGCATGGTGACCGAACAGCAAAGATGAATAGACGGCGACGCCCAGACGCCGCGACCACCGATCGGTGCGATGGATCAATTCATGTGCGTTGGAATTTGAGACCTGTCCAAAGAATAGACCAAGCGCAAGTGCGAGTGTAGCGGCGCTGAGGCCCTCCAGCGCGCCCCCTTCGGTCAATGCCCACACTCCTAAAGGCATGAGTGCCAAATGAGCGAGACCCAAACCAATGGTGATGACATGTCCCATCCAAGCCTGTCCGACATCAGACTGTGTAACACGTGGTGAAACCGCCCGGTCCATTCCGATGACCAAGGCCGTTACGCTCAGAAGCGCGGCCACACTCCACCAGCCACCAAAAAAGCAGGCGGCCACCAGTAGACCTACTGGCAGAAACGGTGCGATCCAGAAACGCGTCATTGGGTGGTGGCCTGCTATCCTCACAAACGCGACCCTAGCACAAAGTGGGGGTATCGTTATCGTTTGTTTGTGTAAAATTCGCGACGGGGCGTTCCGATGGGAAAGGGACAGGCGCGCAAAACCGCACAACCATGTCGTTTTTGACCGCACCGCGAAATCCATGCACGGTATAGATCAACCCTGAAAAGGGAGGGCCGCGCGATGGCACTGGATCAGGACAAGCAAAGCCGAAAGGGCGTTTGGAAGCAGGGCAAGGGCAAAGGCCGTGTCACGCCAAAAGGTCGCCAGCTTGATGATCGGGCCTGGGAAGAGGTGCGCGCACTGCTTGGAGACCGTCCACGCCGCCGGGACCTGTTGATCGAACATCTCCACCTGATCCAAGACGAATATGGCCATCTGTCGGCGGCCCATCTGAGGGCTTTGGCCGAGGAGATGCGCCTCAGCATGGCTGAGGTTTACGAAGTGGCGAGCTTCTACGCGCATTTCGATGTGATCAAGGAAGGCGAAACACCGCCCCCGGCTTTGACCATTCGGGTGTGCGACTCGCTGTCTTGCGAACTTGCAGGCGCGCAAGAGTTGAAAAAGGCGCTGGAAGATGGGTTGGACCCCGCCGAAGTGCGGGTTTTGCGCGCGCCCTGTATGGGTCGCTGCGATACCGCGCCTACATTGGAGCTGGGGCACAATCACATCGACTTTGCGACGCTCGACAAGGTGAAAGCCGCTATCGCCAAGGATGATACCCACGCCCACCTCCCCGAATATGAGAGCTACGACGCATACCGAGCTGCGGGTGGATATACCAAACTAGAAGAATTGCGGACCAACGGCGATTGGGAAGCGGAGTTTGAACGGGTGCTGGCCGCTGGCCTGCGTGGCCTGGGTGGCGCGGGCTTTCCTGCTGGAAAGAAAACTCGGTTTGTTCGAGCCGAGCCCGGTCCGCGCTATCTGGCGGTCAACGGGGACGAAGGTGAACCTGGAACATTCAAGGATCGCTATCACTTGGAACGCACACCTCATCTATTTCTTGAGGGGATGCTGATCGCTGCGTGGGCTGTGGATGCGCAAACTTGTTTTATCTATATGCGCGATGAGTACCCGGCGGTACTGGAAATTTTGCGCCGTGAGATCAAAGCGTTGGAAGACGCAGGTATTGTGGATAAGGGATACATTGATCTGCGTCGCGGCGCTGGCGCCTATATCTGCGGCGAAGAAAGCGCAATGATCGAATCCATCGAAGGCAAGCGCGGGATGCCCCGGCATCGCCCGCCATTTGTCGCGCAGGTCGGGATCTTTAACCGCCCCACATTGGTGCACAACGTGGAAACCCTTCATTGGATCGCGCGCATCTTGCGCGAGGGGCCCGAGATTATGTCATCGGTCACCCATAACGGGCGGACTGGCCTACGTAGCTATTCAGTGTCAGGTCGGGTCAAGACGCCCGGCGTTTATGAACTGCCCGCTGGTTCGACCATCACGGAAATAATCAAGGCCGCGGGCGGTATGCCAGAAGGCCATACGTTCAAAGCCTATCAACCGGGTGGGCCGTCTTCTGGCCTTTTGCCTTCGTTGATGCATGACATCCCATTAGATTTCGATACGCTTCAACCCCATGGCACGTTCATTGGCTCTGCCGCGGTCGTGGTCCTCTCGGATCAGGATTCAGCGCGTGCCGCTGCTCTGAACATGCTCCGATTTTTCGAGGATGAAAGCTGCGGCCAATGCACGCCTTGCCGGGTAGGGTGCGAGAAGGCGGTGAAACTGATGCAAGCCGACAGCTGGGATCAGCCATTGTTGGAGGAACTGTGCCAGGCAATGTCGGATGCTTCGATCTGTGGTCTTGGTCAGGCGGCGCCCAATCCCATTCGGTTGACAATGAAGCATTTTCCAGAAGAAATCTGATTGCTGTCGTGTCAAACGCACGTGGGATCCCGGCATATGTACATAGCGCTTGTACCAGGGATCAGACACCACCTTGCCGGCGGATGTGTTCAACGCTTCTCTGCCAGCGCAGAGGATGTTCTTACACTCAGTTGGCCGTGATTTGAATGACGGTCCTTTGGTTTGCAGCTCTCGCCTGCGCGGTAGCCTATTGGCGTCTGGTACTGGAACCGACAGATCCTTTGCGCAGCTTTTTGAAAACGCTTTCGGTTGCATTTCTGGCGCTGATCGCAGCGATTATGGGCCAGGGACTTTTGGCATTGGCGTTGGGCCTCTGCGCCGTTGGCGACGCATTCTTGTCCCGAGACGGTCCCCATTCTTTTGCAGCCGGTGTGTTCAGCTTTGCAGCCGGGCACATCGTATATGTGGCGCTGTTTTTGTCGGTTCCTGAGGTCGATGCAAGCCGGTTGATCCAAACACCTCAGGCCTTTGCCGTTCTTGGTCTCTTGGGGCTCGGCGCCACTATGGCTTTGCGCATTCTCCCAGCTGCGGGACATCTCAGACTGGCGGTCGCGGTATACATCCCCGTCATCCTGTCCATGAGCATCGCTGCGCTGGTTTTGCCACCTTCATTCGCGACGGGCCTGATCTTGGTCGGAGCTGCCTTGTTTCTGCTGTCTGACAGTCTGCTCGCGGTCGAAACATTTCTGCTGAGACGGGAAGATGCCTTATCGCATGTCCTTGCACGCATCGTCTGGCCAACTTATTGGGTGGCTCAGGCGCTGTTTCTCTCTGCATTTACGGGAATTCCTTTGGCATAGCGCAAGCAGTGTCGCCTTTTATACGCGTGCCGCGCATATTAGGTGACGAAGACACAAGAAGGCCGGGGCGCGGATGGCGTTTTTCAGGAAACTCAAAGATCGTTTGTTTAAGTCGTCGTCGAAGCTCGACGAAGGATTAGAAGCTATTGTCGAAGATGGTGGGGTCGAAGAAGAAATCGCGACCGCCGATGCGACTGCACAACCAACACCTGAGCCAACACAGCCTGATCCGGCGCCAGTGGAAGAGCCCGCGCCTGAGCCCGACCCAGCGCCTCAACCGGAACCGGCGCCGCAGCCTGCCCCGGTGGAAGAGCCAGAGCCTGTTCCCGTGCCGGAACCCACAATTGTGCCCGCACCGCCCCCTGAGCCAACTCCCGAGCCTGCACCGGTGCCGGAGCCCGACCCGGAGTCCATACCCGCTCCGCTTCCGGAGCCTGTGCCCGAGCCGGAACCTGCGGCTCCGCC
>CAYODE010000147.1:0-9238 GCA_964402685.1 uncultured Aestuariivita sp.
ACAGTGGCGATATAGGGTGCTGGATCCAGAAGTTGTTGAGCGGCGGTTTCCGCAAAGATCACGAAGGGTTCCGGGAAGAAGCCAATGATAAGAGTGAGGCCCGCCAGACCGGCGATCGGCAACAGGAGTGCCGCGCGCGCAGGTCCGTCCAAGCGCGTGAGCGTCGGCTCAATTCCCTCAGGATGGGCTTTCCAGAAGGCTTCGGCCCAGATCTTGGTCATCGAATAGATGGTCAAAAGACCTACCAGCAAGGCAACCCCTGCGATGATCCAGGCCTCGATCTCCAGCGATGCGGCCACAAGGATGTACTTTGCCCAAAAGCCCGAGAGCGGTGGGAACCCGGCCAGCGAAAAGGCAGGGATCAGGAACAGGACCGCCAGCAAGGGCGCGGATTTATAGAGACCACCGATCTTGCCCAGATCGGTAGAACCGGCGATCCGCTCTGCCACGCCTGCGACCAGGAACAAGTTTGCCTTCACCACAATATGGTGCACCAGATAGAAGACCGCGCCGGCAATCGCGAAGGGTGTCATCAGAGCAAGGCCAAGGATCATGTAGCCAATCTGGCTGATGATGTGAAAAGACAGGATTTTGCGCATATCGTTTTGCGCGGCAGCGCCCAGAACACCCGTCACCATTGTAAAGCCGGCGACCCATAGCAAGATTGTATGGGTGAACTCCACATCCCCGTTGAAGACCAGTGTGAACATCCGGATCAGGGCGTAAACGCCGACTTTGGTCAGAAGCCCGGCAAAGATAGCCGACACGGCAAAGGCAGGTGTGTGATAGGACGCAGGCAGCCAGAAGAACAATGGGAAGACCGCGGCTTTAACGCCAAAGGCAATCATGAACATCACCGCGATGACGGTTACCAGACCTTGGTTTTCCAGCGTCGGAACCGTTTGGCCCAGATCGGCAAGGTTCAGGGTACCGGTCATGCCGTAAAGCAGGCCGATGCCCGACAAAAACAAGATCGTCGAGACCAGGTTCAATGTGACGTATTTGATGCCGCCGTCGATCTGCTCTTTCGATCCGCCTAGGACAAGCAGACCAAAGGATGAAATCAGCATGACCTCGAACCAGACATACAGGTTAAATAGATCGCCCGTCAGGAATGCGCCGGTCACGCCACCAATCAGCACATTGAAGAGCGCGTGATAGCCCAATAGTTCTTTGCGTTCGTCGATGTCTGCCAGCGCATAAACCGACACGGCGAAGGCCGTGATCGCAGTGATGACAACCATCACAGCGCCTAAGTAATCGGCGACCAGAGTGATACCGAACGGCGCCTGCCATCCGCCCATCTGACCGGCCAGGACGCCCTCGTCCAGAACCCGCGACATCAGTACCGCCGCGACCAGCAGCAAAAGCCCGTTACCAAAGACACTGACCCAACGCCCTAATGAGGACCCACGCAGCAAGAAGGCAAACACCGCCGTCAGGAACGGCAACGCCAGAGGTGTGGCAAGATACCAGCTCATCCCTTTTCCTCCGGGCGCGGTTCAGCGATCCGCATGTCATCAGAATAGAGCGTGCCAAGAGTTGTGTAGGCGCGGAAAACCAGCACCAATGCAAAGGCAAAGAGGCCAAAGCCGATCACGATAGCGGTTAGAACGAGCGCCTGAGGCAGCGCGTTGGCCACGACGCCAGCTGGTGCCAGGTCACCTTCGGCGATGAGCGGCGGTGCCCCTTCGGTTAACCGGCCCGCCACAAAGATTGTGAGGTTTGCGGCGTTGGACATCAAAACCAGTCCGAAAATAAACCGCAGCACATTGCGCGCCAGCATCAGATAAACCGAAGCGGCCATCAGCACGCCAATAGCAATGGCAAGAAGCGCTTCCATGGCTCAGATCTCCTCTTCCATCGCAAAGACAAGCGTCAGAACAGATCCGAACACGACAAGATACACGCCGATGTCAAAGACCAATACGGTGGATAATGGCAGGCCCTTGTCAGTCTCTGTGGCCCCTAGGAACAACCATTGTCCGGTGAACAAGGCATCGCCAAAGACCGCAGCCAGAAGACCCGCAAGAAGCGCAATGCCCAATCCCACCATGGCGATGTTCTGAGGATCGACGCGCAATGCACGGCGCGCTTCTTCGGTTCCGCAGGCAACGGCAAACAATACAAACCCGGTCGATCCAATCAAACCGCCGATAAACCCGCCCCCGGGCTCGTTATGGCCGCGCAGAAGCATGTAGGCGGAAAAGATCAGCAACAGACCCGCCAGATACCGGGTGCCCGCTCTCAGGATGATCGAGTTCATTTGTCCTGCCCTTTGAGAGTTGTGCGCAAGAGCGCATAGGCCGACAGCGCCGCAATAACGACCACGGCGATTTCGCCGAATGTGTCGAGTGCCCGGAAATCGACCAGGATAACGTTGACGATGTTGCGCCCAAAGGCCTCGGGCCAGCTTGTGACCTCAAAGTAATCCGTCAACCGGCGGTCCAACGGTGTGGCGAGCACGGCGAGCAGAACCAATGTAACGACCAGACCAACACCTGCGGCCAAGATTGCATCAAAGGGTCGCCAAACCCGCCCTTGAGCGTCCAGCGTCGGCAAGCGAAGCAAGGCAACTGCGACCAGCACAACAACCAGTGTTTCCACAAGCAACTGCGTGATTGCCACATCCGGGGCCGAGAACACGATGAAGATCATCGCGACGCCAATTCCAACGACACCCAAGGCGGCCATGGCCGCAATGCGGGAGGATGTCAGCGTGGCCACAATTGCGCCGCCGATGATCATCAGGGTCAGCGCAAGGTTCTTCCACGTGACATCTGCCAGATCCGGGTTGGCAATCCCTACGTCGCGCAGAACCATGGTTGCCCCTAAACCCGCGAGCACGGTTGCAAATGTTGCGAACATATAGGTCCGCAAAACACCCGATTGGATCAGGCGCGTCTGCCACCCGGCAAAAGCTTTGAAGCCTTCCAAGAACTTGTCCCATCCATTGTCAAAGGATGGCGTAGCCTCGTCCGCGCGGATCAACGCGTTCCTCAAGGTGCGGTGGAACAGATAAAGGACAACACCTGCCGCAACCGTGATGATCGACAGGATCAACGGCATGTTCACGCCAGCCCACAATGTCAGTGTCTTTGCGTCTTCTTCCCCACCCAAAAGGCTGGCAACTGTTGGCGTGACCAACGACCTTTGCAACACATCTGGGAAAAGCCCAAAAAAGGTTCCCAATACGGCCAGGATCACCGGGCCAATCCACATCGTCCAGGGGGCCTCATGGGGCGTACCCGGCATCTTCCCACCGGGTTTGCTCCAGAACGGTCTTAGTGCCACGACACCAGCTACCGCAAACATCAGTGCATTGGCGGACAAAACAGCGATCACAACAAAGAGCGGTTCGGATGCGACGCCCAACGCGCCAGCGTATTTTAGTTCCTTACCGATGAAACCCAGAAATGGTGGAAAACCAGCCATCGACATCGCTGCCAAGGCCGCGGCAAATGCAGTGAACGGCATGGCGCGACCCAGCCCGCCAAGAACCTCTGCCTCCCGCGTGCCGGTTGCATGGTCGATACAGCCAACGACAAGGAACAAGGCGGCTTTGTAAAGCGAATGCACGATCAGGAAGGTGGCAAAAGCCGTGATGGCGTAACCGGTTTCCTGCCCCAGAAACAACGTCAACGTTCCAAGCGCCATCAGGGTTGTATACGCCAGTGCCTGCTTCAGATCGGTCTGCCGCAAGGCAAAGATGCTGGCCGACACCGCCGTGACCGCCCCAAAAATCGTCAGGGTCCACATCCAGATGTCGGTGCCAGACATGCCGGAATGAAGCCGCGCCATCAGGTACACTCCCGCCTTAACCATGGTGGCCGAATGCAGAAAGGCAGACACGGGTGTCGGGGCCGCCATGGCGTTGGGCAGCCAGAAGTGAAACGGAAACTGAGCGGACTTGGTGAACGTCCCCGCCAGGATCAGGATGAGGATCGGCACGAAAAGCGCGTGCCCCTTTAGCTCATCTTCACGGGCCATGATCTCGGAAATCTCGAACGTGCCCATGCTGGTTCCCAGCATGATGAAGCCTGCGAGAAGTGCTAGTGCGCCCGCGCCAGTTACGAACAGGGCTTGCAGGGCAGACCGCCGCCCCTTGGTTGTCTCGTGTCCAAACCCGATCAACAGATAGGACGTGATCGTCGTCAGCTCCCAAAACACAAAAAGCGCGATCAGGTTGTCTGCCAACACCAGCCCCAACATGGCCAGCATGAAGCTGAACAGAAAGAGCGCAAAACGATTGAACTGCGGATGGCCTGCCAGATAGGTGTTCGAGTAGAGAAAAACTAAGGTTCCGATGCCCGTAATCAGCAGAGCAAAAGTCAATGACAGGCCATCGATAAGGAACGACAACGAGATACCCAAAGAAGGCACCCAGTCGATCACATAGCGCAGTGTCTCACCTGCCCCGATGGCTGAGGTAAACGTCAGAAACCACACAAACAGCGCGGCCGATATGAAAACCGGAACGAGGCCAATCAGACCGTTACTTTTCTGATGATCCCCTGAAACGGCAGCGGCGCTCATTGTGATTTTTCCTCATTGTCCAGACGAACAGGCGACTGAAAACCTTCTGGCTTAATGGCCATGACCGAACAGCTCACCCGGTTCAGGATCGTCTCAGCGGTGTTACCGATGAAGAAACCCGAAATCCCAGTGCGCCCCAAGGTGCCCATGACCAATGTATCGATGCGTTCGCTTTCGACATGTTCGGGAACCAAATCCGCGGCAATCCCTTTGATGTGCAGCGATCGCATTAAATCCGAAAAAGCTACAAAATCCTTGGTCAGCTGCTCAAATCGGCGGCTGCTAAGCTGCTCTTCATGCGCCAGAATCGACTGAATTTCGTGCTCGGGAATCTTCACCAATCCGTGGCGAAGCGTTGATTCTTCCTGCACATGCCAAGCGTTCATTATATCAAGCTTGGCGCCGTCATGGCGCGCAAGCGAAGTCGCAAGCTCCATGACCGTCCGGTTCAGTTCATCACGGATACGGTCTTCGGGGTCCGGGTCGACAGCGGCCAATATCCGTTCAGATTTTGCCCGTGCTTCACCGTTCAAAATCCACACTGGACAAGGGCATTTGCGCAAAAGGTGCAGGTCAGGCGCTCGCAAAAACGGTTTGTCGGGACCCCTATGTGCGCCTTTCAAAACAAGATCATGTTTCCGCAGCTGCACCTGACGTATGACCTCAATGAAGGCAGTCCCGCTCAAGACAAGGGCCTCTGCGTTCAGGCCTTCGTCTAACAGTGGCGCGATCAGGGCCCTCAGTCTTTCTTTGTGGAACGCCACCACATCCTCTTCGACCTCGGCAGCCCGGCGCCCAGGCAACGCAGAGAGGACACGTGCCAATTCTCCAGGATCTGCGTCGATGATATCGACGAATGTCAGCCGCGCCCCGTTCGAACGTGCCAACCAAGCCGCACGCAGTGTGACTGCGTCGGACATGCTGGCTTCATCCGCTATGACGAGGACGTTCTTGAACCGTTTCACCTGTCGCTCTCCTGATACAGGTGAGCACATAGGGTGCAGCATCTGATTGATCCAATCGAAATTCATGCCTACTTCAATAGAAGTTCACTATCAAAGGTCCGGTCATGCCGACACTACAGCAGCTCAAATATCTGACAGCCCTCGCCGACACGCTTCATTTTCGCCGAGCCGCAGAAGCGTGTCACGTGACGCAACCGACGCTAAGTGCGCAGCTCAAAGAGCTTGAGGCCAAGCTCGGTGCCGAATTGGTTGAGCGTAGTCGATCGCGAGTCATCATCACGCCTTTAGGCCGGGAAATTGTCGACCGTGCACGACGGGCGCTTCGTGAAGTTGATGAAATTCATGCACTTGCCATCCGCAGTAAAAGCCATTTGCAAAGTACAATCAGGATTGGCGTGGTGCAGTCTTTGGGCTCATACCTGCTGCCGTTGATTGTTCCCGGCCTGCATGAAACGCACCCCCAACTCAAACTCTATATGCGCGAAGGTCTGCCTGACTTTCTGCTTCAGAGCCTGTCAGACGGCAATCTGGATCTGCTGTTTTTCCCAATGCCCGTTAATCAGAGTGACTTTGATAGTTTGTCCATCTTTCGCGAACCCATTGAAGTGGTCCTGCCTTACGATCATCCTTTCGCTGAGCAGCCAGAAATCGCTCCGGAGATGCTGCGCGGGGAAACGATCCTCTCGCTGGAACCTGGGCACAAGCTGTACGAACAGGTCCGCCGGATATGTGAGCAATACGGTGCAGAGCTGTCGCGCGATTATGAGGGCACATCGCTCGACACGCTGAGACAAATGGTGGCCATGGGGATGGGACTGTCTTTGATGCCAGCCCTGTATGTAAAATCAGAGGTGGCGCACCAGGACATCGTCGTCGCGCGTCATTTCAAGGGCTCCCCCCCATCGCGGACGATTGGGATGATCTGGCGCAAGGGCACCGCGCGTGAAGGCGAATTCCGTGAATTGGCTGCGATGATCTGTGAAATCCTTAAAGACCGAGCAAAAGAAGTGGTTGTGTTGGGCTAGTACCACAACATGTCGATTCACTGGACTGCGCGGGTTGGTGTCATATGGCTGAGACAATTGCCGAATAAAGCGCAAATGAGTTTGGGAAACCAGGCACGCTGCCACAAAAAACATGGACCGGCCATGACACCAATTGATCCCTATCGCTTTGTTCTTGCCTGTATGTTCGGGCGATCAGAGACAGGACTATTCAAACAGATCACAAAGAAACTCTTGAAGTCTTAACTCTCGTCCCAGTCGTCCTGCAGGGCACTCCTCCAGCAGGTGCTTTCTATTTCAGAAAGTGGTACCCAAGGCCGGACTCGAACCGGCACGCCCGCAAAGGCGGGGGATTTTGAATCCCCTGCGTCTACCATTCCGCCACTTGGGCCCATGAAGGGTACGCGCGTTATTGCAGGACAATCGGCGGGCGGCAAGAGCCATTTCGCGTTCAACCAATTCCAGCCCGTAACTTTTATAACAGATACGTGATCAGCCAAAATGATCTAAAAGGTGTCTCTCCCGTATCCCTTCACATTGAAACAAATGAAGGGGAGCCCAAACAATGCTTCGCAAAACTATTCTTTCCATCACCACTGCTGCTGCTTTCGCCCTGCCCGCCGTGTCCAACGCGTCGTCTGCAGACATCGTTGACACCGCTGTGTCCGCTGGCAGCTTCAACACTCTGGTTGCAGCCGTTCAAGCAGCTGGCCTGGTTGACACACTGAAAGGTGATGGCCCGTTCACCGTTTTCGCACCAACTGACGAAGCATTCGCAGCGCTGCCCGCCGGCACAGTTGAAAACCTGCTTAAGCCTGAAAACCGTGATCAACTGGTTGCCGTCCTGACCTACCACGTTGTGCCTGGCAAAGTGATGTCCGGCGACCTGGCTGGCCAGAAAGTGACTGCAGGCACCGTGAACGGCGACACCGTTGTCATCAACGCATTTGGCGACGTTCTGGTTGACGGCGCTCAAGTTGTTCAAGCGGACATCGAAACATCGAATGGCGTAATCCATGTCATCGACGAAGTGATCTTGCCGAACTAATCGGTCGTTCACAATTTACTCTCCGGGCCGGCCCTTGCAAAAGGTGCCGGCCCTTTCTTTTTAGGCGTCAAAAAGTGACAATTGATCGCCCGGTCGCGGCGGCACTTTGAACAAGTCGCATCGCAGTGGTTCAGACGGCTCTGACAGACCCAGCTTCCGGGAGTAAACCTGAAAGCGCTGCGCAATCAGTTCGGCGTACTTTCCTTCACCCCGCATGCGATGACCCCAACGCGGATCATAATCCTTACCGCCGTGCATTTCTCTCAATCGTGCCATGATCTTGGCGGCTCGATGCGGGAAGTGTTCTGCCAACCATTGTTGCCAAATCTCTGATACCTCGCGCGGCAATCGCAACATGATCCAACTGGCTGTGGTCGCGCCCGCGTCGGCCCCGGCTTGGAGCAAAGCCTCGACCTCGGAGTCCGTTAGCCCCGGAATGAGAGGCGACGTCATTACCCTGACAGGTATGCCAGCTTCCGTGAGGTTCCGTATGATCTGAAGGCGGCGCTTTGGCGTAGGTGCACGCGGCTCCATCTTGCGCGATAACTCGTCATTCAGTGTCGTTAGTGAAATGCCCACCCGCGCCAAGCCCTGCGCCGCCATCGGACCCAAGATGTCGATGTCGCGCTCGATCAGCGTTCCTTTTGTCACGATCGCCACAGGGTGTTGATAATCCTGAAGAACATGCAGGCAGGCGCGCGTAATCTCATAGGATTTTTCACATGGTTGATAAGGGTCCGTGTTGGTGCCAATCGCAATGGGTGCAATGCGGTATGACTTAGATGCCAGTTCGCGATCAAGGACTTTTGCTGCATCCGGCCTCGCCACTATTCTGGTCTCAAAATCCAAACCAGGCGACAGCCCCAAACACGCATGACTGGGTCGTGCAAAGCAGTAGATGCAACCATGCTCACACCCGCGATACGGGTTGATGGACCGATCAAACGGTAGATCGGGTGACGTGTTATACGTGATGATGCTGCGCGGACGTTCAACGGAAATTTGTGTTTCAAATCCAGATCTTTCTTCGGGAATGTCCCAGCCATCCGCCTCTTCTGTCCGCGCCAGATCGAACCGACCGGTTTTGTTTTGCGCAGCCCCACGTGCAACGCGGCGTGCAGGATCAATAGATGAAGGATCCAGAGGTTCAGAGGTTAAAGCAGACATTCTTCAATGAATAGAACAAAACAAGAACTTATGCAACAAACCCATAATTCTTATGTGACATCTTCATTACCATTCTCGCGCAAAGCGCGATATTGGTCGGTTGCAGCGCTGTCGGTGTCGCAATTGTCGCAGTCATAAATCGGCCCTCGGGCAAAAACGTCACAAGGTACATGGTTCGCTGCATGCATCGGCATACCAATTGAAGGAACGCGCATATGTCCGAGGAAGAAGACGATATCATCCTGTCCGAACTGGACGATGACGAGCTTGTCCAACAAATGTTCGACGACCTTTACGACGGTCTCAAGGAAGAGATCGAAGAAGGTGTGAACATTCTGCTGGAACGTAAGTGGGTCCCCTATGACATCCTGACCAAAGCCTTGGTCGGTGGGATGAAGATCGTAGGCGATGATTTCCGCGATGGCATACTGTTTGTGCCCGAAGTGCTTTTGGCCGCCAACGCGATGAAGGGCGGCATGGCGATCCTGAAACCGCTTCTCGCCGAAACCGGAGCCCCC
>CAYODE010000148.1:0-8898 GCA_964402685.1 uncultured Aestuariivita sp.
GATGCGCAGCGTGTTCTTACGACAACGCTCAGAATGACCCGCTCGACCAGATCGCTCGCCAGGTCATACTGACGTTCATAGACGGATTGGGCGGCTGAGCCTTTGCAACGCCCTACGCTTCAGTTTCTGGAGCTGAAATCTTTCATACTTGCCTTCCAGATCGCGATGGCTTCGAGCATCTTTCCGCGGGAAAGAGCATCTTCAAATGCTGCGCATCTATCCGGGGCGCATTTCATGAGATCGGATCGCGCCTGTTCAAGGCTAACGACGGGTCTTTGGTCTTGATTCACACACGACTTCCAGTTTCTTACGTTGGTTTTCTGCTTCATGCCCACTGGCACGTTGTGGACCACCAAGGAAGATTGGCCAGAAGCAAAATCAAATGCCAGCATTTTCTTCGAGAAAGCCAGCACACAATGCGGATGGAAGGCTGGTGGTTCATTTCGCTTGATGTCGGCTGCGCGACGATCATTGATGAGACTCTTTGCAACCGGCACTTCAACTACCGTGAGGAAACTGCGGATCGGACAGAGACCTACTCCGGTGACGAGTGGCTTTGCCTCGTGCTGCCAGGTGGTTTGGTTGTTTTATCGCAGGTCTTTGGCCGCTAGTCAGACACCGGCGCCTTCGTTGGTTATTTCTATAACGATAACATACCCGGGATTTGTGCGGGAAGTGGACTTCGAGCGAAGACTTTTGAGACATCGATATCGCAATCTCATACCAGGTGACGGTGAAACTCGACTAGGGCTTGCGGAAACGCTGACCCTTTGTCAGCATCGGCCGACCGCAACGACGAACGACACACATTGATGCCGACAAAACGCATTCGCCTTCCCGCCGAACTTAAATATCCGGTGCGCGTTACTGAATGCCACGTTGAAAGCGGCGCGCAGGTCGAACAGGGAGATCCTGTGTATACGCTCCAGGATGCGTCAGGTCGGACAGGCATTGTTCGCGCGGCTGCAACGGGCCAGGTCATCGAAGGGCCCGTTCAGGTCGACACCACTTTTGCCGAACCAAATTTGGTTCTTGGGATCAAGACTGCCGCCGAAACCCAGCCTGAGCCCGAAATGGAAGAGGCTCAGCCCTCCGCTGAAGAGCAGCTGGCCTCGATCCTCGAACGCGCTGAGACCTTGGAAAATGCAAGGAGCCAAAGCCTAGGCAACTTCCAGTTTGGGCTCCAGCTCGCGATGGAGCGCAACGGTGTCGCCGCGAGCCTTGCGCGCGATATGACCGAAGGCGCGAACGTTACCGCGTTCTGGAAGCAAGCCAACCGTAGGGGGCAAGCCACGGAAACCGAGAAAGCGACGCCTTCAACCGCAACTGGGACCTCCAAAGAGGCTGCCGCGCCTCGTGCTAAAGCCGAAGGCTCAGCCCGCCAATCTACCGCGGGCCAGAAAGCCGAACCGCCAAGATCAACAGCGACAACAGAAGACACATCAACCCAAAGCCGGGCTATGCCGGTCATCTTGGTTTTTATGACCCTACTCGCCGGTTGCGCGGTATTCTACCGGCTAAGCGTGCCGCTGCCTGACGTGTCGCTTCGGTGGCTGGTTGTGGGGGCATTGTTCGTTTCCATGGCGGTCGGGATCGGACTCATATTTCTGCTCAAATTCGTTTTTCGGATGCACATCAGTTCCAAAGCTTTTGGGGTTGGTTATCTGGGGACCATCGCAATCGGGATCGTAGCAGTCCTGTTGCCGATAAACCCGTCAGGTCTCCCCCAACTTGCTGTATTCTCTGGCCCAAAATGGCCCGAGAAAACGCGCCAGGATATGGAGTTAAGCATATTCAGGGATAGAGATTTTTTGGAACGCAGCATGGCTGACACCCCAATAGACTATGGGTGGGAGGTATGTAACGGGCGCGATGATGACGTATTCTTGGCGTACACTGTTAAAGAGTCTTACAGCTGGCGCACCTCAGGTTGGTATTCGCTTGCACCTCAGCAATGCATGATCCTCCGCGATAGGCTGTATGATGGATTAGCGTATCTCCACGCCAGTTCTGGAGGCCAGCAAGTCTATCCTTCTGCGGAACAAGGAGTGTCCATACATAGGTTTTGCGTAGATTCCGCTGCCTTTGACCTACGAGGCGACCCAGACTGGATCTTTTTGGGGTTCGGCTCAAGCTGTGTGGACCCCAATAAAAGAGAGATCTCCCTCGGTTTGGTGCAGCTCTTCCAAGAAGCCGAGAGAGTGGTAATAAACTAAGGACCCATGGGACATTCTTTACACACCAAGTGGTTAGGACTCTGCTCTACCCTGGCAACCGTCATTTGTCTGGCCTTGAGCACTGCGGCAGACGCGGAAGACTCCCTGTCTTCCGGTTGGCAGATCTGCAATCAAAACGAAGAGAAGATCTGGTATGCAGTGTCCTATGTCGATGCGTCGGACGGTGAATGGGTCACACGCTATTGGTTCCCCGTTGATGTGGGGGAGTGCTCAATTGTGCAGGATACCATCACCAATCGATACGCGTATTACTATGCGACAACTGCTTTTGGATACGTCTACTCCGGTGAAAAACCTCTCTGCGTGACTATGCTAAATAACGGTGGCTATCGTGGGGACGGCGACAATTGCCTGAGTGAGCTCCGAAACTTTAGAGAGGTAGATTTCAACGGATACCGCGCGCGTACTCTTACACTGGAATAGTCGGTTTGACCGAAACTGCGGACAGACTTACTGCCGCGGCGTCAGCGACCTAAGTTGCGCCGCTGCTTCTGCGAGTGCGATCTTCCGTAGGCGGCGGCGCTGAAGCCAATTCAAACGCGTGTTGGACCGGATAACCTGTTCAGCTTCTGCCAGTGCCCGGGCCTCCACATCAGCCAGAAGAAACTCCGTGGTGTCGTAGATTGTCCCCTCAAAGCATTTGCAAACGGCCAGACGCACCGCCACTTCGATATCCAGTGCCGGTGGGCCCGGTGTCGGTGGCTCTGGCACTGATTGAGGTGCACCCACCTCCCCAATCTGATCCGGCCCAAACTCTGCGACAGCCAGACGATCAAGCTCCGACAGAACCATATCCCCGTTCTCCAAACCAATCAGGCGGCGCCTGGCCTCTACGAGTGCAAAGCGGCTTTGCAAGTGCGTGGGCATCGCCTCCAGCACGTCGGTCCAAATCGCGTCAGCGGTTTGTTTCGCTGTCATCGTCGCGCCTCTCATTCAGAAAACCGTAGATCGCCATAGTAACAAGCGCTGGTTGTTTCAAACACCTCATTCACAAACGCCCTCACAGAAAGCGTACCATCCATGCCTCATGTACGGCTCTCTCTACCATGGCGTTCTAGCCTGCAGCGTCATCCTCTCCGACGACCTTGACGCACAAGGCGCAAGCCATGATGCAAGACGCGTGGGCGCAAAAGACGCCGGCGCCCCAAGAAAAGACCCCTGACATGATTGGAGTTCACAACAGCTACACGATGGAGACGAGTACAATCTACGAGAACTATTTTGCGCGTGTGCTTGGGTCAGGGTTGCCACCACCTAGAAGTTCGTGAGACGTTGAAAGCAGATAAGTTACAACATCGCCGGGTACTATGAAGCTTCGTCGTTTTTTTCTAGCAATCGCCACCCTTTGTGCTCCCAGCTTGGCCGCGGGGCAAGCCGCGGTTAGCAAAGACGAGGTCCTTACTTATTTGCAAGGCAACTGGATAAACGAAAGCGGCGACGTCGCTACAGAAATCAATGGTTATTCGTTCTCTCAATACGTGGCCTATTTTGGCGAAGTGATTGAGAAGAAAGGTGGTTTGGCCCTGCAGCGCATATGCCCCGTCAACGACCTGAGAGGACCGATACTTGTCTTCAGGGCGGTCGACAACGATACCTGGTGTTATAAGCTTGTCGTGGTCGAGCCCGACCGCGTCGAATTGGTTGAGACTGAAGTGGAGTACCCGGACACTTGGTATCGTTCAAGCGAGTAGTCCAAGGCTGATAGTGTTGTTCTACCATCCTGCAAAACTTTGAAAAATGACCCGCTAAAAGCAAGCGATCGCCTTCGGATTTTCGACAAAGTGCCCTCCCGCCCTAAAGCTGTTCGCGCTCGGTCAGTTGCTCAATGATGGGATGGCGCGGCGATGCAATGAGCTTCCAAACGCGCCAACGTTTCGTCAAAGGGCCGCAATCTAACTCTCCTTGACGACGCGAGTTGGCCAAGGTTCGTTGAAGAACGTTAAGGCCATCGAAACCGAAGGCGCCAAAGTAATATGACAGTCTTTATTCTCACTCCGGACGAACGTGTCGTCAGTCTAAATCGCCTTTCTGCACGCATAGGCTTTCTTGCCTTGGGTGAAAGCGTTCACATGTTTGAACCGGACGAGGTGGAAACCCTCCCTCTGCAACTTGGAGATATCGTTGTTGGAGGTGTTGGGTTCGCCCAGACCGGCATGCGTCGGCTCGGCCTCGAAATCCCAGTGGTTGAAAGTGTTCCACCCGAGGTTGCTCCATTCGCTGGAAGACGGATTTGGAACTCGACTCTGGGGGAGTTACGCAGTCAAATAAGTGGCGGTGGCACTATCTTTGCAAAGCCTGTTGCGCAGAACCTGAAGACATTTGATGGGACTTTGTTTTCCAGATTCAGGGATCTGATTCCAACCGCCCATCTACCCGATGATACACCGATAGAATGCGCCGACCCAATTGCGTTGATTTCGGAGTTCCGCTGCTTTGTGCTTCATGGTGATGTAATTGGGCTGAGACATTATAAGGGCGACCCGTTGGTTTTCCCGGATCCAGCAATCATTCAAGAGGCGATTGGGGCTTACGACACTATCCCCGCAGGGTGCGCGATCGATTTTGGCGTCCTAGACACAGGTCAAACTGTGATCGTCGAAGTCAACGATGGTTATGCGGTCGGGGTCTACGGACTTGCACCTGTGCGCTATGCGCAGATCATTCTCGCGCGGTGGAATGAGATCCGTGCGTTCGGCGCTTAGTTGTCATCAATCTGAAGCGAGTAAAGTCAGCAGAACTCATCAGGTGACGCATCGCGATACGCAAAACGACCGTATGCCAGCACCCCAACCCGTTTGCCGCCTTCACAATTGCTAGCCGCCGTGCAGATACAGACGCCGGCGTCGTTGCAATACCAAGGTCAGCCTGAAAGGGTTTGGCAAGAAAACTAAGGTACTGGGAAGAAAAAGGGCGAGTAGCGGAGGCCTCGGTCCCTCTTGTCATTATTAGCACCGACGTTCAACTGAAGGCCCTGTCCCTGCATTTGGTTAGAGTTGATTGGGAAAAATTGCGTCGTTCCTCCCGTTCGCTTAGTATCCCCCGATGGACTATCACGCTGAAATCACTCCTTTTCTTCACAAGCTTCCGCAGGGTGTTCCGGATGACTTTATCGCCCTGCGCGCGCGATCCAATCTGATCTGCGTGCCGGTTCCTCCCTGGAGCACAAGGGCAAACCTTGATCAAACCAGCGGCATGTTGTTGTGGCAACCAGACGATCACGATGACATCCATAATCTGCCAACAATTACATGGTTCGAGCCGTCACTCGACGATCAGTCCTCATATCGAATGATCCCGCGTAATGAGCCGGCGGACAGCTGGAAGCGGCTCTATCACTTGGAAATTAGCACTCCTTTCAAGGAGGCGCAGTTCCGGCATGCTCCAACGGCGCTGACTAAGACGCTAAAGAACAACGCCCATCGTATCGAATTGGCTGATACACCTGATCGGATTTGTGCAATAGACCTCTACCACGATGCCTTTCAGCGCCCGATGACGTGTCTTTCTGCAGTGTGCTCTTTGCGCGTTGACAATAACTTGGTGCGCCTCAGCCACGTCCAATGGTGTGATACCTTTGACATCTACGACGACGCGACTTGGCCTGTCCCGCGCTCGGAAGCAGAAAACCGAGTGGACTATGTGTCAAAACTAATCGTCAGACCATTCATCGGGTCTGCGCTTTCATGACATTGGCAGAACGTGAAACTTGATTACGCCTTCTAAGGCACACACGCGGCCCTCAACTGTGCAGGAAGCAGTATTTTTGATCAGACCTGTTGCGGTCGCCGCAATGAATTGACCTCCTCCGCTGCGCAAAATCTCACTTTGCGTAGCGATTGAATGTCCTGGAGTTAAACGTAACCGGGATTTCGTTTTGGACGTCAGTCAACTTGCAGCGCTCTTTGTCGAACAGCTACGCTGAGGGCAGCGGCCTAATTTGCACCATGCACTGGTGTTTTCCGTCTATCGTCTGTGACAAAAAAAATCGGCAGCTATTGGTCGGCAAAGTCTGCTGCTCTTGGCGCTTGGATGCTGCGCTGTCTCCGATGTCGGTAAGTGCCCAAAACCGATCTTGAACCGACGCTTGGCTCTGTTTTTGCTGGTTTGACACAAACAGCGAAGCAGAAAACCTACGACCCAGGACAGATCAACTTCGGCTCCGGAGTTTTCGACATATATACCGGCGCATTGACATCAATCAGAAATGCGTTTGCAAGTCTAAGCGGGCATTTCCTACCATCTTTGCGTAGCATGAACAGACCGCGTCACCTAATTACGAACACGGACTGTGTCGCGTGACGAGCAACGCGTGCAGAGTTCGGTCCGATCAGGTAGTCCCGCAGTTCGGGACGATGCGCGCCTACAATAATGGCGTCAACTTCCATTTGGTTAGACACCCTTATGATCTGGTCATAAACGGTACCTTCGACAACGTGCAGCACATACGTCACATCGTCCGGGATCATCTGCTTCGCCCATGTCTCTAACTCGGCCTTCGCATGGGCTCGCGCCTTCTTCACCAGATCGATTGTCAGCGATGCCCCCACGATTGCCATACCGCTATCAGGCACGACGTTTAGAAGATGCAGTGTCGCTCCTTCCGCGCGTGCCATGGATATGGCGGCCTGCGCGCTTCGTGTGGCGGATTCGGGTGACAACACGTCGACGGCAAGAAGCAAGTTTTTGAACATTTTCTGGGCCCTCAGAAAGCAGGTTGTGTGGCGCGACGGCTCTGCAGCAAAACAAGCCCGCCAAGCAGCAACAAGGCTGGAATGAAGAATAATTCCTTGGGGAGCCGATCGTTTTCGATCTGTACTTCGGTGATCTGGACCGGTGAATCACCGTAAAAGTCATACTCGTTCCCCAGACTTTCAAAGAAAGGTGTTCCCGGGAACGGCTCATCCATTGAGATGGTTTCGGCTTCAACAAACACCGCGAGGCCTTGGGCATCCAACGCGCCTTCCGCATCGCCGCCGACCGCTGGTAAGGTGATTGTCGTTGGCCGGATCTTACCCGTGTCGAAATCCGGACCTTCGACCACAACACGCAATTCACGTCCGGTTTCAGCACTGGCCATCAGTTCCATGGCCGCGGGACCTGATGCCGTCTGATACTTTTCGCTGACCTGATCCAAAAGGAAGTCAGGTCGGAACAACATGAACGCGATCCCCAGAAGAGCAACCGTCTCCCACGTTCGGTTCTTCGCGATGAAGTACCCTTGGGTCGCTGCTGCAAAGAGCAACATCGCGATCAGAGAGATGAAGAACACAAGGACTGCTTTCGCCAAGCCCACATCGATCAACAAAAGGTCTGTGTTGAAGATAAACAGGAACGGCAACAAAGCTGTCCGAATATCATAGGCGAACCCCTGAACACCCGTCTTGATCGGATCACCGCGGCTGATCGCGGCGGCGGCATAGGCCGCCAGTCCGACAGGCGGTGTGTCATCCGCAAGAATCCCGAAATAGAAGACGAAGAGGTGAACCGCGATAAGCGGGAAGATATAGCCCGCCTGAGCGCCCACGGTCAGAATAACCGGGGCCATCAAGGACGAAACGACGATGTAGTTGGCGGTCGTGGGCAAACCCATGCCCAGGATCAACGACATAACTGCGACCAGGATAAGAAGGATCCAGATATTGCCGCCTGCGATCACTTCGACAACCTGGCCAATGACCTGGTGTGCGCCGGTTAGACTAATCGTTCCTACAATGATGCCTGCAGCACCGGTTGCGACACCAATGCCGATCATGTTGCGTGCGCCCAGAATGAGACCCTCGACAAAGTCGCGCCACCCCTGAACCGTGGCGTCCCCAAAACCGTCCCCGCGAAACAACGCTTTGAGGGGGCGGTGGGTCAGGGCCACGATGATCATAAAGACTGTCGCCCAGAACGCTGAGAGCGAGGGAGACAGACGGTCCAGACTGTCTGTCCGCACCATCAGATTCCACACCAGAATAAAGATCGGGAGAGAGAAATAGGCCCCGCCCAACAAGGTTGGCGTGAGGCGCGGCGCCTCTAACGGACCATCGGGATCGTCCATCGACACATCAGGGTAACGCGAGGCGAAATATACCAGTACCAGGTAAAGCAGCGCAACGATCACGACCGCGCCGTAGACGCTTTCGGCCATGAAACCATCCATGACGTTGCGCAGGCCGATCATGGCAAATGTGCAAACACCAAGGAAGATAAAGCCTGACAGGAACAAGATCAGAATCAACACGGGTCCGATGTGGCGGCCTGCTTTTTTCAAACCCTGCATCTGCATCTTCAATGCTTCGAGATGCACAATGTAGAGCAGCGCGATGTAGGAGATCACAGCCGGTAAAAACGCGTGTTTGACCACGTCGATATAGGGAATGTTGACATACTCCACCATGAGGAACGCGGCTGCGCCCATCACTGGCGGGGTCAACTGGCCGTTGGTGGAAGATGCGACCTCAACTGCACCTGCTTTTTCAGCCGGGAAGCCGATCCGTTTCATCAAGGGGATTGTAAACGTACCAGTGGTTACCGTGTTCGAAATCGAACTGCCGGAAATCATCCCGGTCAGCATCGAGGACAGAACAGAGGCTTTGGCGGGCCCGCCGCGCAACGCGCCCAGCAGAGCGATAGCGACTTTGATGAACCAGCTGCCTCCACCCGCGCGATCCAGAAG
>CAYODE010000149.1:0-8856 GCA_964402685.1 uncultured Aestuariivita sp.
CGAGTCCTCTCCTGGGCACCATTCGCTTCCCAACTACAAAAGCCAGCCACGATCAAGCGGTCAACATGGCTACGTAAGTGGCGATAGGACGAAGTTGGCCTATCACCCGTTGGACCACAAGCTTCAGTTCAGTTTCTTGTCTCCTTAGAATGACCTTTTCGCTGCGGTCCGGAGTTTCGAATTGCTTTGCACTTTTATGATTTCACAAACCGCCCGCAGGATAGCTTTTGGTTCCTTACAATAGTTTACACTGTTAAGGATCAGCTTGCGTTACACGCGACCGTTGCTCGTCACCGTCGAAATTCGGCCGCTGAAACTGCAGCAATTTTACATCTTTCGAAGATGAATCCGTGTTTTTCCCGGTTTTTCGTTAACCCGCCGTTAACAAACACGAAATTTGTTTACATTCGATACGGCTCTGGTGCTACGCACGGGTGAGCGTGATCAAAGATCGCACAAGCGGCAGGCACGCATCGAGCGGTAAAAGTACAAGTCGAGCAGATGATTAAGTGTTGGAATGGGAATGCCGGGCGTAAAGCGCGTGCGAAAAATGAGTGCGTTGTTGACTCAATAACCTGTCGGATTCTCCCGAAGGTAACGTATCGATGACACAAGTATCGCCTCGCCAATTATCCAGAACGCGGATTTTGCGCACAACCAAGATGCTTGGATTGGCCGCCATTCTGGTGGTCGGTTCCTCAGATCTGATACCCGTTCGCGCTCAAACAGAAACCGAGATCGAAACGTATCGAATTGGCGTTCAAGCAACAGCGGGCGCGACCCGGGCGATCGAAACCTGGCGTGCCACCGAAGATGTGTTGAACCAGGCCAGCATCGCGCAGGATTTGCCTTACCGATTTTCGATAGTCCCGGAAACCGGAGATAGCATCACGATCGCGATTGATGCCGGACGAGTTGATCTGCTTTTGACGGATCCCGCTGCCTTCGTCGTCGCCGAAGTTGATTACGGCACACGTGCCATCCTGTCCACGGCGCGTATGTCGAATGGGCGATCCGAGGACCAAACCGGGGCTTTGGTCTTTGCGCGATCCGACTCAGGCTTTTCCAGCCTGGCAGATCTTGAGGGACAAACGGTCATGGCCGTCTCTCAAGCAGACTTTAGTGGATGGTGGCTTGCCGCGCAGGAGTTCAGAAAGTTCCGCTTGGACCCCGAGCAACATCTTGGTGACATCCTGTTCTCTGGCGGTAACGAGCGGGAAGTAATCTACGCCGTTCAATCAGGACTTGTCGATGCCGGGGTCATTCGATCCGGGGCGCTGGAAGAGCTGGCGGCGCAAGGGTCGATTTCAATGGCAGAATTCCGCCCGATATCGCTGCAAAACTACGACGATTTCGACGCATGGGTATCGACGCCCTTGTACCCGGCGCGCGTTTTGTCCGCTCTCCCTGGCGTTCCGGACGAAGCACTTTCGCTAATCATAAACACACTTCTCGACCTGGAAAATGTCGACCCCAGCGCTTTGGAAGATGGGCAAACTGTTTGGCAGGCACCGCAGAACTATCAGTCGGTGCATGAGCTTCTAATCTCGCTTCGGGCTCCGCCATATGAAAACTATATCTGGCAGGCAATCGTTCGTATTCATTCGACCTACAAATGGCTGATTTACAGTGTTGTCGTTGCCATTATCGGATCTCTGACATTCTTGGCCTATCAAGCGCGCAGGAACTTCATTCTGGCAGAGGCCAGACGCAATGTTCTGACCTCTGAAAGCCGGTCCAAAGTCTTCTATCGAAACGCGATCGAAGAACACACGGTGTTCTGTATGCTGACGAAGGATGGCAAGATCTCCCACGTCAACAGCCGCTTCTGCGAGCTCGCCGGACAAGAACGCCGGGCCCTTTTGGGCAAGAATCTGACGGACTATTTGTCAGAGCGCGACAAGAACCTTCTGGCCGACGAAATCCAAGTGTCAATGGATTTGAAAACACCGTGGAACGGTCATGTCCGCATCCAAAAAGAGGATGGGAGTTTTGCCTGGGCGCAGTGCACCATCATCCCTGTGACCGGCATTGACGATACATTGAGCGAGATCGCTTTGGTTGCGACCGACATGACGTCCACCCAGCAGGATGTTGTAGAAGAAACGTTCAACGACACGTTGGAGCTGATTGAGGATCCTGTGATCGTGCTGAACCCACAAACGCTCGGCGTGACGTACTGTAACCGCGCAGCGGACAAGACCCTCGTTAAAGGTCGCGTGGGTGGTGAATGGAAAGACCGACCAATCACCGAATTGATCACCAAGGAGGATCTAGATGCGTTGCGCATGCGGTGCGAGGCCCTCATTGAGGGCGACCAAAGACGGATCACGTGGGAGGTCGATACGAAGGACGACCTAAGCTATGAAATCAGCTTGGAATATGTGGTTCCAGAAATGGAAGCCCCCAGCCTCGTTGTCATGTATCGCGACGTGACCGAACGCAAAGCGGCAGAACGGGCCAAAACTGAGTTCGTCTCTACGGTCAGTCATGAACTTCGGACACCTTTGACCTCGATGAAGGGTGCCCTGAAAATGGCTAGCTCCGGTCTGGCTGGTGAAGTCCCGGACAAGATGAAAGACCTGCTGGATATGGCCAACCGGAACACTGATCGGTTGGTCACCCTTATCAACGACATTCTGGACCTCGAGAAGATCGAGGCGCAGAAGATGACCTATCACCTAGAGCAGATTGATATGGTCGAGATCATTCAACAGGCCATAGAAGCCAACAGTTTTTATGCCCAACGCTTCAACGTGACACTGGCACCCAAGATCGACGAAGAGGATGCACCATATATCACGATGGGCGATCGCAATCGGTTGATGCAAGTGATGGACAACTTGTTGTCAAACGCGTCGAAGTTCTCCCACGAAGGAGAAGAGGTCACCGTCTCGCTCTTCCGCCACAATGGGTCGATCAGAATGACGATCCGCGACTACGGCACCGGCATTCCAAAGGGGTCACAAGAAAAGATCTTTGGGAAGTTTGTGCAAAGCGATAGCTCGGACACACGTGCGAAGGGCGGCACAGGTCTTGGCCTTGCAATCGTTCGTCCGATCATAGCGGCGCATAACGGCGCAATTTCGTTTCACAGCGAGGAAAACGTTGGCACGGAGTTCTTTGTTGACCTGCCGCTTGTAGAAGGAGAGTCAACATCCACGGTTGTTCAGCCTGAGAAATTGGTCGTTGACGAATTCTCAACCTCCACCGACGTGGTCGAAGAGGACGATCAACTCAGCGACTGGCGTCTGATCCAGGAATTCGTCAAACGGTTGCGTCGCACTGGCTGGGGAACTGAACTTGAATCTGGGCAAGTCACGGCCAACCAAATCCTGAGTGGCTCGGGTGTGTTGGGTCATGCAATTGCTCTCAACCTTCTCGATAACGACCGGCGTGAACTGCTGTCAGAGCTTATCGAACTGAAGGTCGTGGAAAACGCACCGGTTCACATTTTGGAAGCCACGCTCGAAGATGAAACCCGAACTGACAAGGACACACTTGGAACGCACGTTTTGTCGGATTGGCTTAAGCGCCTGCCGAAACTACTGCCCGGAGACGGTGACGAACCATCCAAGCTGAAAGTGCTACTGATTGCAAAAGAAGGCACTGCTTTGGCGTCGACCGATTTCGTCGAAATCAAGCGCGTGGGTGGAACATCGGAAGCGGCGGCAATGACCGAACAGGACGAATACGACCTTATCCTGAGCCAGACAGAAACCGCGGATACGTGCTGCACACTGATCATGCCAACCGAAACGGGTCTGTTGATTGACGACTTACCGATGACGATCTTCGTTGGTCAGAAATCCAAAGATGACGGCTCGATGGGGGTCGTATCCAAGTTCAACATTCCAAATGCTGGTCGCGGACGCCGGTAATTGCGTGCGCCTAGTTATGTCTGTGCACCGAAGGTAAAGATTGTGCGCGCCACCTCGTCGAGCTCTGCATCCTCTTTTCGCCGCTTGTCGTAGGCAATGCGTGCCTTCAAACGGTCGCAACTGAGCCGCCAGCTTTGGAGTTCTAAGAATTTGCTGCGAACTTGTTCTTCCAGCTGATCGGCCAGGTCCGTCAAACCTTCGAGTTGGCCCTGCAAAGCTGTCTGTTCGGCTGAAATTGCTTGCAGGAAACCGGCGACAAATGGGGCCGCCTCAAGAGATACGGCAAAACCTTCGGTGTCACGCCGGTGCTGCAAATGATCAATCTGACTTTGAATTCTCGCCTGTTCGGCCCGGATAGCGCTAAGTTCGGCAGATAGTTTATCAACTTCGTGCTGATGAGCTTGCAGAACGATCTGATATGACTTGAGCTGCCGCTGGTCAGACATGTCCTACGCAGCTTCTGGCAGCCCCTGTCTCGCCTCTTCCATCTCATAGAAATTCGGCTGCAGAGCAGTGGGAATGTTGCCTCGTCCAATTTCGACACAGATGGCCGGTGAATGGTCCTGCAGGATAGCGATGATCACGTCACGAATGACGTTATAGAAAACGCCGTCTTGTTCTTCGACCGCTGCAAGGCGACCAGAAACCGGAGCCACAAAGAGATAGGCCAGGAAAACGCCAAGGAACGTTCCGACCAACGCACCACCAATCATCTGACCCAGGACTGCCGGCGGTTTGTCGATCGAGGCCATTGTTTTAATCACGCCCAAAACAGCAGCAACAATCCCAATCGCCGGAAGCGCGTCAGCCACTGTCGTCAGTGCATGAGGCGCTTTCAGAGCTTCATGATGGTGTTTCTTTAGCTTCTTGTTGATGACCTCTTCCATTTGGAACGGGTCATCGAATTGCAGTGCCAACATGCGGAAGCTGTCTGTGATCAGATCCATGGCGAAATGATCTTTTTGGATCTTTGGATATTGAGAAAAGATCGAGCTATCTTGCGGGTTTTCGATATGTTCATCCAACGCCAAGATGCCTTTGCTGCGAAAGAGCTTCGTTAACGTGAACATTAGGTTGAGCAGGTCAATGTAGTCCTGCTGTTTCCACTTTGGGCCCTTCAGCGCCTTTCCCAGTGATTTCCCAGTCCCGATAATGTCCCGGAACGAGTTTGCGGCCACAAATGATCCAAACGCCGCTCCGCCGATCATCATCCCTTCGTATGGCAAAGCGTACATGATGATTCCCATCGTGCCGCCGGACAGCATGTAGCCGCCAAACACAAGCCCAACCACAAGGATAAAACCAAGGATGATGTTCATAAACTTTCCCCAAATCTGAGCCGCGAAACCAAACTAGGCTCAATTAGACACAAGCTTTGTGGCTATTTTTTGCAATAATAATTCATTCTTTTCAAGAACAATCACCGCTCTATCCATCATTGACAAGAATACCTTCTCATGTGACAAGAATTGTAACGCTTATGTGTTTGGGGGTATTTCAGTGAACGCGGCAGTTGAGTACGACCGTAAAGCGCTCGTGTTCCTGATCGGCGCGAGTGACTTGCGGCGCATTTTTCAAGAATGGCCAGATCGCATGCAGCTGGCCGTCTGCCTAAGAGCGGATGGTGAGTGCAAAATGATCGTTTATCGGGAAGAGGAAGGTGCGCGTTTTCTCCCACGCTTGCGCCGCGCCCTCAGACTGCCGCCTGAGGACATCTGCTTTTATCCCGAAATCGAGGGCTACCCGAGCCGACGCCTGTTGTATTCCGAAGAAAAGCAGCTGTTTGCACTGGTACAAAACGCAGCCGAAGTTGTTGAAGAAGCCAAAGACTATTCTCTCAACTTCACATACGCACTGGATGAAGGCATTGATCCTTTGTCCTTCCTCAATTCCGAGGGCGAAGCGAAGATACGTAACGAAGCGCCATCGGGTCCCTCGCCAAGAAAATCACGACGCAGGCCCCGGCAACGGTTACATCTGCAGCTTGCTGAACCCGAAAAGCCAGAAAAAGCAAAGCAGAGTGCCGCTGTGCCCCGCTTTATGCAGAAAGACGCCAAAAGCGGGCCAGGACAAGGCTTTCAGTCAATTGCCCAAATCAAACGCCAAAATCCTGTACCTAAGTCCGCGTTTGTACACCGCGAACAAAATGGTTGGATAGCGATTGATCTTCCTGGATGTTTGGGCGGTCAGGTCACAGTGAGCAATCCAGGCAGGATCTTTGTAAGAGACGATCGCCGCGTCGTAGCACTGCACAACGACCTAATCGGGAAAGAGGATAGCGTTCTTCCCGAACGCATAAATTTGGGTGTCAAATTTCTTCCCGAAGGCGTCAAAGACATTCTGACCAGCAACGCCGGCGAAGTGAGCGTGTCCTGCGAAAATGGCTTCTTGTTCCTCGCCACCAAGCGAACTTCTGCATCTCCGAAAGAACCCGAACGCAGGCAACGGCTTCGCAAGGGACAGTTGCCTTGGCGGCTTTGGGCGTCAGCGGCGGCCATTCTAGCGATAGCGGCTGTTGGATTGCAGTCTGCATTGTCACCGCAAAGTGTGAGCGAAGCAGATGGCGCGATCGACTGGTCGCAGTTTCGAAGCGGCGCTCTCGACGCAAATGTTGATAAAGCGGCGGAGCCGGAAATTCCTGCACTCCGCCGCTTACGAGGTTAACGAAGAACGCTACGCAGGCTTTCCATCGTCCGTTGGTCCAAGATTGTTACATCGCTTTCAACCGGGAGCGACGCTGGCTGTGGTTGCGGGACCGAAGCTGGCTGTTGGGGCTGTTCAGCAGACAATTGTGCCTCTTTCTCCATCGGCGCTGGCTCATCCGCGTATTGCAAGAACACTGTAATCCGACGGTTTGAAGGATCTTCTGGATTCTCCGGCACCAAAGGATCGGTATAGGCTTTGCCAGTCACGCTCAGGAGACGCTGGCGATCCACTCCGGATCCGACAAGCACCCGGCGCATGGCATTCGCACGATCCGTCGACAGGTCCCAGTTGTCGTAGTTGGCACGGGACGTGAACGGCACAGCATCGGTATGGCCGGTAATCACCATCTGGTTAGGAAGTTGAGAAAGGGATTCACCAAGCTCGGCCATCAGCTGTCGGGTCGCATCAGGCATTTCGGCACTGCCGCTTTTGAACATTGGTTTGCCTTCTTGATCGATCACCTGGATGCGCAGCCCCTTTTCAGTCTCCTCAAAGACAACATTTTCTTTAAGCGGCCGTAGATCAGGATTGTCTTGCATGGCTTGCATCAAATCGGCCTGCAGTTGGCTGAACCGGGCTTGGTCTGCCGTGTGGTCCGCATCTGACGACCCGCCTGTTCCGTCCCCGTTTGTTGCTTTCGCAAACATCGTGTCGGAGCTGTCCTTGTCTTCCGGTGCCATGCCAGCGCCTGCCAACAGTCCAGTTTCGCCACGAGACGCCTCAGCTTCGAACATCTGCGGTGCTCCACCGCTTGCGAGAAATTCGCCTTCACCCTCCGCGGCGCCAGTATTCTGTACATTGGGTTCCACTTGAGGGGTCACATCGCGCACTTCCCATTTCGCCGTGACCGACTGGTCTTGCTCACCGATCTCGGAGCCGCGCGCAAGAATTGCACCATTGGAGGCGCTCAAAGTGCCAGGCGGACCCAGAGAGGCACCGTCAAGAACACCCAAGCCGCCTGGCTCAGTCGCGTCCGTAAAGTACTCCGCGATCCCGCGGAGTTTTTGTTCATCAGCCGAAGACAGGATCCAAAGCAAGAGAAAGAAGGCCATCATCGCGGTCATGAAGTCCGCATATGCGACCTTCCATGCACCACCGTGGTGTCCGTCGTGGCCATCATCTTCTACCCGTTTGATGATGGTCGTTTGTGCTGCCGCTGCCATCGTACCCTGCCTCTTCCTCGCCGGAGATCCGGTCATACCCGTGGCAAAGAACCATTTTCTGCCACTGAGGTCGGAAGATGAAAGTTAACAATGACTGGACAGGGGCCAGACTGTGTCCAAAGTGTGGAAAGTTAGATTTAAAGAAGAGTGAGTGTTTCGCGACCGGAGATTACGTCCGGCGATCGTGCTTTCCCAGACCCGCCTGTTTAGCGTACTCCGCCTTACGCGCTGAATATGCCGGAGCGACCAACGGGAAGGACGCGGGAAGCGAAAACATCTTGCGATATTCGTCTTCTGTCAGACCATGCTCTGCTTTCAAATGCCGTTTGAGCATCGTGAAAGACTGCCCGCAACACAGGCAAACCACTTTGTCGTCCTGCACCGCGTCTTCAATGGCCACTGCAGGGACCGCTGCTTTTGGTGGATGAGCAACCTCAGGCTGGGTGGTCACCTGGGTTTGCGCTCCTTGCTCGGCCAAATAGAGGGCCCGCGACAGCCCGTCGACCAACTCAAGAATATCAGCAACTGTTGATGACTCTTTCGCAGCGTAAGCGCTCGCGACCTGCGCGACTGCTGCAGTTCGCGACATGAAGCTGGTGGACAAGCCCAGCTCTGCGCTGCTTGAAGCCTTACTTTCGACCATTAATTTGCTCTAACTTGTGCGCTGAGTGTGCGCCTGCCGAGGGGGGTTTGCGTGTGGCACACACTATTTGTTGATTGACGTGAAAGTCAAGTACATTGCGTATATTATAACCTTGTAGCTCAGAGAATTAAAACATCACTACAAAGATTACTGCAAAGACCAGCGGATCGTTGCTTTTAACTCAGCAAACGTCTTCCTTCGACCTCGTAGGCACCGGCATCGAACCTTCGTTCGGCGGTATCCGCGTCGGCTAGTTTGCTGGTGAGTGTTTTGTTCAGACATATCGTCCGGTTTGCTTCTGACAAGATACGTTTCAGCACGCCATCATCTTCAAGTAGAATCGCCAACTGCTGGAGGCGCTCAGCAGCCTCCAAAGCAGCGGCACGACTAACCATCGGGTTTCTGAGGTTTTCCACTTTTTGCTTCCTAGTTCTTTGAAAACTTACATGGCTTCTGCGATGTA
>CAYODE010000150.1:0-8721 GCA_964402685.1 uncultured Aestuariivita sp.
AACCTTACACGGTTGAAGAGGTCGCGCGCCTTGCAGAAACCGGGAAGAAAAACATAGCCGTGTGTGCCCCAGCCTTTTCCGCCGATTGCATCGAAACGCTGGAAGAGATCAACGAAGAAATCAAAGAAAGCTTCGAAGAGGCGGGCGGTGAGTCCTTCACCTACATCCCCTGCTTGAACGACGACGACGCGCATATCACAGCGCTTGCTGCGGTCATCGACGACAATCTAAAGGGTTGGATCGGGCGGTAGCCCAACTGTTCATAGAACAAAAAAAAGGCGGCGCAGAAGCACCGCCTTTTTTTATTCCAAATGCCGCGACTTAGTCGGCTGCAACGGCAACTGCAACGATCAACAACAGGATCAGTGGCAGCAGGATGCCTTGCGACGAACCGCCTGTCTCTTCGACGATTACTGGCGCTTCTACAACCGGCTCGGTGATGTTGCCGGCATATGCGGTCGAAGCAGCAGCAGTCAGAGCAGCGGCGAGAACGAGTTTCTTCATATTAACCTCCAGAATTGGCACGGCTCGACAGAACAAACCATGCGCCCAAGACTTACCTCGTATGAGTTTTGTAATCAGCATTCCCGCGCGAATGCAATTGCTTGTTCGCGATTCTCTGCGTAGCAGCGTTGAAATGTCGTCAAATTGGCAACACTTGCGGTCTAACACGCATATTTGGAAACGATGGCGCGGGTCATGCGTTGCAGATGCGCGGGTCGCCAATTGCTGCAAAGCCCGTGGTTTTATTGCGATGAGGTATGCCGCGAATCCAAACAGATGCTTGGTCCTGTGCCCGCTCAACACGGCTATCTTACCTTTCAAACCTAACTGGGATTAAAAGCGGCTTTCCAGTTTGCACGACGTTGTGGTTCTTCGACAAACAAGCGGCCAGTCGCGGATTAACGGATTTGTGGGTTGGACTGGCAGCGCGTCACGCGCTATCAGCAAGGTTGGAAATTGACAAAGGTCAACAATATGATGCGTTTGGGTTCGCTTTTACTGATTGTGGTGCTGACAGTTGCCGGTTGCACGGCATCGGATCCGGTTCCGTCCCGCTTGGGAGCCGACGGTAAACCGCTGCCGACGGTGTATCGAATCCGTGACGGCGACACCGCAAAGCTGCAATTCCGCATGGTCGATTCCGTTAACAGCCTGCGCAGCGCACGTGGTTTATCGCAAGTTCAGTTAAACAGTCAGCTCACTGCCGCCGCTGCGACGCATTCTCGGGACATGTCAGTGCAAAACCGTCCTTGGCACTTTGGATCGGACGGCAGCTCACCCTTCGACCGAGTGCGACGCGTAGGTTATCCGGGTGTGATGCTGGGCGAAGTCATTTCGGAAACTTATGAGACCGAGACCGAGACCCTTGCCGCTTGGATGGAAGAAGCCGGTACACGCGCGGTGATTATGGATCCCAACGCACGCGACGTTGGTTTTGCCTGGTTTCAAGAAAACAATGGTAAGATCTGGTGGACAATGGTCATGGGCGGCGGTCAGCCATCACTTGTCGGCTTTTAAAGGCCGCGTTTACGGACGGATCGTGATGATCGTACCGTTCTTTACCATCGCATAGATCTCTTCCATCTCGCGATTGCTCACTGCAATGCATCCCCAGGTCCAATCCTCTCCTACTGAGCCACGTCGTGATTTGAACGCATTTGGTTGACCATGGATGAAAATGTCGCCGCCCGGCTCTTTGCCCATGGCGCGGGCTTCCGCAATATCCTTGGCGTTGGGATAGGATATACCTAGCGACAAGTGGAAATCACTGTTCGGATTGCGGCGATCGATGATGTAGGTACCTTCTGGCGTCTTTCCGTCGCCTTCAAACTGTTTGTCCCCCAAAGGAGCGAAGCCCAGCTCAAACTCATAGGAACGCAGAACATCTTCGTTGTGCAGCAGATACATCTTGCGCGCAGCCTTGTTCACAACAATCGATGTGACCTCAGGTCCTCTATAGGTACGAAATTTGCCCGGCGAACACCCTGCAACAATTGCTGCAACAGAGGTCGCTGCCAAAAGTCCAAAGGTTCGACGGGTTAACATTACGGCCTCTACTGCTCTAGTATTTTTTTCTAAGTCTTAAATGGGGAAGGGCGATCCTCAAAATCACTTTTTGTTATCCTGCGGCGAAAGCCTCTCTTCAATCGCCGACAGGCGCGCCAAAACCTCGTCGCGGTAACTGTCGGTGGCGGCATTGCTTTCTTCTGCATGCGCGTCTTGCATCGAATTCACGATCAAACCTACCAGCAAGTTCACAACAGCAAAGGTTGTGACCATGATGAAGGGAACAAAGAACATCCACGCATATGGATACACCTCCATCACAGGACGGACGATTCCCATCGACCAGGATTCAAGCGTCATGATCTGAAACAGCGAATACGCGCTGGCGCCGAGGGATCCAAACCATTGCGGAAAAGAGGCCGCAAACAGTTTAGTCGCCATAACCGATCCGATGTAAAAGATGATGGCCATCAGCAGAAATACAGAGCCCATACCCGGCAAAGCAGTCACGAACCCCTCGACCACGCGACGTAGACTGGGCGCGACCGAGATGACGCGTAAAACCCGCAATATCCGCAGCGCCCGCAGAACGGATAGCCCTTGCGCAGAGGGAACGAGCGCGATCCCAACGATCACAAAGTCGAACAGGTTCCATCCGCTGCGAAAGAACCGGCCGCCATGCGCAATTAGTTTCAGCAAGATCTCAATAACAAAAATGCCCAGGCAAATTCGGTCGATCATTACAATCAATGGGCCGGCAGCCTCCATCAGGACCGATGATGTCTCCATCCCCAAGGTAATGGCGTTGACAATGATGACTGCAACGATCGCGTTGCCGACCCAAGGCTGTGCCAACCAAATGGCCAGCTTCTCGCGGGAATTCATTTTTTGGCTGCTCCTTTGGCCTGGTCTTTTGCCATATGGGAAAAGGTGAAGCGCGCAGCAAGCTCAACATGCGCTGACCAGCGGAATTGATCGACAACCTGCACCCAATCAAGGCGATACCCGGCTGATATGAGTGTTTTGGCGTCACGCGCAAAGGTGACAGGGTTACAGGACACAAAGGCGATCAGTGGAATTTTTGCATTAGCCAATTGTTCTGTCTG
Source organism: uncultured Aestuariivita sp. (assembly GCA_964402685.1). Lineage (GTDB taxonomy): Bacteria > Pseudomonadota > Alphaproteobacteria > Rhodobacterales > Rhodobacteraceae > Aestuariivita. The sequence continues at coordinate 3,117 of CAYODE010000150.1, forward strand.
CGCAGCCGCCCCTGCGCGCGGCGGATCGATAACAGCTGCATCGTATCCCACCAAATCCTCTGAAATGACCGGATTGCGAAATAGGTCCCTGGCTTCGACGGTAACCCGTTTTAACCCCTCGGCGTGCCGCCATCCTTTGTCCATGGCTTGGGTCATAGCCCGATCGCCTTCTACCGCATGCACATCAGCATGTTGAGCAAGGGGTAACGCAAATGTTCCGCAACCGGAAAACAGATCGATGATCCGCCTGGCACCGGCAGTGGCCTCTTGCACCGCAGAAAGCAAGTGGGTTTCCCCTTCATGGGTCGCCTGAAGAAATGACCCTGGCGGCGGGATAACATCGGCCGATCCAAACCGCTGAACAGGATTTCGCCGGGTCACGATAACCTCGTCTTCCCAAGTGAGTCGCGCCAAGTCGAAACGTTCGGCGATGCTTGCCAGAGAAATCTGCAGTGGGCCGTCCAATGGTTTGCCACCACGAACCAGCAGATCTAGACCATTCTCTGATTGCGTCACGGTCACCGCCAGCGCACCCTTCCGGCTCGCACCAGCCGTGGCGAGGTCTGAGATCGCTGGCCGGGCAGCCAGAATCGCGGGGTTCAGCAAGGAACAGTTGGGGATTTCCGTAACTGTGTCTGAAGCCCTCGCATGAAATCCGACCAAAACACCTTTCTTCGTCCGCTTTGCAGCAAGCGTAGCCCGTCGTCGGGAACGAGGGGGCGAGGTTTCTATTGGGCGGAATTCAGCGTGAATGTCTTGAGCAGCCAAGGCTTGGCGTACAACATCCACTTTGAACGCCGCAACGAAGCCATCAGCGGCATGTTGTAACGCACAACCCCCACAAGATTTGTAGTGAGGACAAGCTGGTTTGACCCGGTTATCCGAAGGCGTATCGATCCTGATATCTGTCAAAGACGCGCCGCGGCGCACAGCAGAGACAACTTCGCCTGGCAACGTCCTTGGAGCATAAACGGGGCCTTCCGCGATGCCGTCGCCCTGATGGCCCAAACGCGTGATTGTAAACTGTTCCATATGCCCGGCCCACTGCAAGACGACTTACTCAGCCGCCTCGGTGCGAATGAACCCACCAGACTGGCGATTCCAGTACTGTGCGTACAGGCCGCCTTTCATCAGAAGGCTGTCATGCGTGCCTTCTTCGACAATCCGACCATGATCCATCACGATGATGCGGTCCATTTCCGACAGTGTGGACAGTCGGTGCGCGATTGCCAAAACAGTCTTGCCTTCCATGACCCGTTCCAGGGCTGTCTGGATTGCAGCTTCAACTTCGCTATCGAGGGCGCTTGTTGCTTCGTCCAAGATCAGAACGGGCGCGTCTTTCAAAATCGCCCGTGCCAGGGCAATGCGTTGCCGTTGCCCACCAGACAATTTCACACCACGTTCGCCCAAATGGGCGTCGTAGCCACAACGACCCGCGTTATCACGCAGGCCCAGGATGAATTCATGCGCTTCAGCCCGTTTTGCCGCCTGGAACAACTCCTCTTCGGTCGCGTCCGGTCTGCCATACAAAATGTTGTCACGCGCCGAACGGTTGAACATCGCCGTTTCCTGCGTGACCATGCCGACCTGTGACCGCAAGCTTTCCTGAGTCAGCGCCGAAACGTCCTGTCCATCAATGCGAATTGTCCCACTTTCGGCGTCATAGAGCCTTATCAACAGCGATACGAGCGTTGATTTGCCGGCGCCTGACGCCCCGACGACACCCAGTTTTTCGCCGGGTTTTATGGTCAGAGTAAGATCGGAGACACCGCCAACACGCCCGCCATAGGCAAAGCCCACGCCGTCAAAGGCGATTTCACCATCTGTGACTTGTAAGCGTTGCGCATCCGGGACATCGACCAACCCGTGCGCAGGACTGAGGGTGCGCATCCCATCTTCGATCTCGCCCAGATCGCCGTAAATGCCCATTAAGGTCCAGCTGACCCATCCAGTCATCTGTGCCAGACGGATCGACATACCCCCGATGGCTGCCAAATCCCCGCTGGTTACCGCCCCGGCATTCCAACGGATCAAACCATATGCCAGCATGATCACCGGCAGCGCTCCCGCCAGAACAATCAGCAAGAAGCGGAACCACACCGCCAGAGCCGCCCAGTCTACCGCCTTCTTTTTGTAAACCGCGATGCTGTCCAAGGCCGCGCGATCCTCATGCGCGTCATGGGCAAAAAGTTTCACTGTTTTGATATTGGTGATCGTATCGACAACCTGCCCGGTGACACCAGCGCGCGCTGCAGCGCGCGCCGCAGACCGGGTGCGGATGCGCGGCAGGTAGTATTTCAACAAAAAGAAGTATCCCAACAACCAGACGATCAGGATCCCCACCATACCGGGATCAACCGTCCCGCTCAGTATCAGCATCCCAAGAACCGCTGAAACGGCGAAGGTCATCGCGTTTACCGTCTCTTGCGTAACCGAAACGATGCTATTGGCCGTTTGCATCTGCTTTTGGGCAATCCGACCAGCAAAATCATCGTCAAAGAATGTCACCGATTGGCCAAGCGTATGCCTGTTCAACCGGCTCATCACCTGAGCAAAAAGATTTGGCATCACAGTAATAGACTGAAACGCAGTCGCCAAACTGAAGAACACCGGCCGCAGTATCAAAAGCAGCAGTCCGGTCAGAAACAAAAGCCAGATGTTTGTTGACCAAAACGCGTCACCGCCGCTGACTGTCGCATCCACGATCTGGCCAAGCAGGAACATAACTATCGCTTCAAAGGCTCCGCCCAAGGCAAATCCAACCGCTGCGATTAGAAGCGGCGGCCAGCATCCTTTCAGCGACCACATCATGAAAGCCCCCAGCCGGTTCGGCGGAGGGCCATCGGCTGGGGTTTCGGGGTCTATGCGATCTGCAAACCAGGCTTTGATTGCATCCGTGTTCATTCAGCAGCATCCACATCCAGGAACCCGCCGGATTGACGCGCCCAGAACTGGGAATATAGGCCGCCCTGCGCCAAAAGCGTGGAATGCGTGCCCTCTTCCACGATGTGGCCCTGATCCAGAACAAGAATGCGATCCATATGCGCAATCGTTGACAGACGGTGGGCAATTGCGATCACCGTTTTGCCTTCCATCATACCATAAAGCGTCTCTTGGATCGCTGCTTCGACCTCACTGTCCAAAGCACTGGTTGCTTCATCCAACAACAGAATCGGAGCGTCCTTCAGAATCACGCGAGCCAGCGTCACGCGTTGCCGCTGACCGCCTGACAGTTTCACACCGCGTTCACCCACATGAGCGTCATATCCCGACCGCCCCTGCGGATCTTCCAGATCGAGAATAAACTCATGCGCTTGGGCCTGCTTTGCGGCTGCAATCATCATCTCTTCGGTTGCATCTGGCCGACCATAAAGCAGGTTGTCGCGAACTGACCGGTGCAAAAGAGCGCTGTCTTGCTGCACCATGCCGATCTGTTGACGCAAACTGTCCTGCGTGACTTTGGTGATATCCTGCCCATCGATCTCTATGCGCCCGGTTTCCGGATCATAAAACCGCAGCAGAAGCTTCACCAAAGTGGACTTACCCGCGCCGGATCGACCGATAAGACCGATCTTTTCGCCCGGTTCAATTGTCAAACTGATCTTGTCCAGACCACCGGCCCCGCGGCCATAGTGGTGGCTCAGCGCTTTCAGTTCGATCCGTCCGTCGCTCAACGCCAGCGGTCGTGCGCCCTTGTCATCCACCAGATCGATGGGCTGCGCGATGGTTTCCATCCCCTCGGCCACAACGCCCAACTGGCGGAAAAATGTGGTCAGAGCCCACATGATCCAACCCGTCATCGCATTCAGGCGCAGGGTCAAAGCCGTTGCTGCAGCGACAACGCCCACACTCGCCTGGCCTTGCATCCAAAGATAAATGGCCCAGCCAACAACACCCACGATCAAGAGGCCGTTCAACATCACCAGGCACATGTCCATGATGGTGTAGATCCGCATCTCGGCTGCGAAGGTCTGACGCGTATGTTCAATCGCGTCTTTGGCGTAATCCAACTCCCGGTCATGATGGGCAAACATTTTGACCGAATGGATGTTTGTGTAGCTATCGACGACCCGCCCAGTGACCGTGGATCGCGCGTCCGACGCTGCTTGCGAGGCGGGCCCCACCCGTTGCACCGTCCAGCCGACTAGCGCTCCATAAAGGACAAACCAGGCAATCAGCGGCAATAACAGCCGCGGATCTGATGTGGTTAGCAAGATGGCCGCGCCAACCAGATAAGCGATGGAGAACGTGATCGCATCGAATACCTGAAACACCACCTCACCCGCGGCAGGGGGTGTCTGCATAATGCGGTTCGCGATCCGCCCGGCAAAGTCATTCTCGAACCATCCAACCGATTGGCGCAGCACGTGTTTATGCGCACGCCAACGGAAGATCGTACCCAAATTGGGCATAATGGCATTGTTCAGAAGTAAGACATCCAACGCTTGAATGGCTGGACGAAGGAACAAGATAAAAACAGCCAGAATAATCAGTTCAACGCCATGCGCCGCCCAGACCTCCGTCGGTTCATTTGAAAGCAGGTCCACGACTCGACCCATGTAATAGATCAAGCCGACTTCGATCGAAGCCACGACCACCGACAGCAACGCCGTCCAAACAAACAGCCGGTTAAAGGGTTGTGTGTAGTCGCGAATAAAGGGCCACAGCCGCGTTGGCGGCACATCTTTGGCCTCATAGGGCTGATACGGATCGATCAGATTCTCAAAAAAACGAAACATAGACGGTGCTCCTGATGAGCAGAGATAGGGACAATTGCGGACAAGGGTAGCGCCAGCGCACCCCCGTCATTCACGGGGTGCCTGAGCCTAAATTAGCCAGATACCGTGATACATGCAGTGTCCCTCCGTCTTGGATGACCGCTGAATACGCGAGAACGCGATTCAAGTCACCCCTCTTTCTGATCCATTGCACGTTGAATGAGGGTTTCGCGAGTCAACTCGAAGCCCGATGCGATCCAATCTGCCTCAAGCGTGCGTAAAGAGGCGCCCAGCGCAGGCCCTTGCAGTTCAGGCATGAGGTCAGCTGCTTCAACAGGAAATACCTGATCTGAGGCGCTGCGTGCAGTGTCTAAGTCAGTATCGCTGACGACCTGCTTTAGCAGCGCCGCGCGCAATATGAGCGCATTTTGGCCTTCTTCTTTCCCCAGCCGATATCCCAACTCCGCCGGAACGCCGTTTTCTGCAGCGTCGCGCAGCCGGTCTAGCCTGCGCGTATCCGATTTACTGAGGCGCAACAGGTCGCCAAACCCAGAGCCAAGACTGGCTAGTCGCAGAATCGGATCGTGGCTGTTCGTCATATGAACCAAAGGTGCCAAAGCTTCATCGTCTGCCCCTGGCAAAAGCGCGTTTAGGACGCCGACGTGCCGCATACTCGCGACAGATGGCGCTGGGTCGGGGGCGCCGAGCAGTTTGAGTATCTCTGCCCCGATCCGCTCGCGCGATAAAACGGAAAGACCTTCTAGGTTCTCGGCAATCGCCGCCAACGCGTCAGCATCCATGCCCGCGGTGGGATCGCCATACCAAGCGTGAAACCGAAAGAACCGCAGGGACCGAAGATGGTCCTCCTGAATGCGATGCGATGCGGT
>CAYODE010000151.1:0-8680 GCA_964402685.1 uncultured Aestuariivita sp.
CCTGACAGGTATCATGTACCCGATCTCCGGCTCCTGGCAGTGGGGTGGCGGCTGGTTGTCCGAAATGGGCTTCTCTGACTTCGCCGGTTCGACTGTTGTGCACTCCGTAGGTGGTTGGGCTGCTCTGGCTGGTGCGATCGTTCTGGGCGCACGGACAGGGAAGTACGACAAAGACGGCAAAGTGAACCCGATGCCTGGTTCGAACCTGGCGCTCGCGACACTGGGTACGTTCATTCTGTGGCTGGGTTGGTTCGGCTTTAACGGTGGTTCGCAACTGGCAATGGGCACCGTGGGTGACGTATCCGACGTATCGCGCATCTTTGCCAACACCAACATGGCTGCTGCCGCTGGCGCGCTGACCGCTCTGATCCTGACACAGCTCGTCTACAAAAAGCCTGACCTGACCATGGTCCTGAACGGCGCACTGGCTGGTCTGGTGTCGATCACAGCTGAGCCTCTGGCACCCACTCTGTTTGGTGCTCTATGGATCGGTGCTGTGGGCGGTATCATCGTGGTCTTCACCGTACCAATGCTCGACAAGCTGAAAATCGACGACGTTGTTGGCGCGATCCCGGTTCACCTGTTTGCAGGTATCTGGGGTACCATCGCGGTTGTTTTCTACAACAGCGACGCGTCGCTCGGCACGCAGATCACGGGCATCATCGCCTACGGTGTGTTCACCTTCGTCGCAAGCTTGGTTGTCTGGTTCATCCTCAAAGCCGTCATGGGCATCCGCGTCAGCGAAGAGGACGAGATCACAGGTTTGGACATGTCCGAACTGGGCATGGAAGCCTATCCAGAATTCTCCAAAGGCTGATTTCTCCTTCCTTCAGCCTGAGATCAACTGCCCGGGCGTGCGCGCCCGGGTTTTTTGTGTCTGGAGCATAGGGGTCGGGTGGTCAGATCTCTGACCACATAATCTCAAACCAAAGACAAGCCGCCGCCTCTCATGAGACGGCGGTGTCAGCGAAATGAAGATCTTGTGTGGTTCGGCCGGTCGCGGTTCGGTTCAGACGCCGACGTCAACAATCGCTTTTGCCAAGACTGGGATCGTCTGCGCATTCAATCCGGCAATATTCATCCGGCTATCCCCGATCATGTAGATCCCATGCTCTGTACGCAGCTTCGCAACCAAATCAGGCGATGTGCCGAGTCGTGAGAACATACCCCGGTGCTGCGCAAGAAACGCAAAACGATCAGATCCCGTTAAACGCTGCAATTCATCCGCGAGGTCCTGACGCAATCCAAGCATCGACAGGCGTACATCTTCGAGCTCCGCCGCCCAATCCGCGCGCAACTCATCATCGTTGAGGATCATCGTGACAAGACGAGCCCCGTGATCCGGCGGGAAGGAGTAATTCTGGCGGTTCAGAAAGGCGAGCGTGTCCTGGTTCAGACCCCGGGCGCCGGCGTCTTGCGAAACGGCCATCAACAGACCCGTCCGCTCGCGATAAATCCCGAAATTCTTGGAACAGCTTGCAGCGATCAGACATTCAGGCACGCTTGACGCAACCAGACGGGTTGCCTGTGCATCTGCATCCAATCCATCGCCAAACCCCTGGTAGGCGATATCAATCATCGGCAATGCGCCCTGGGCGTTCAGCACGTCAATAACGGCTTGCCACTCGACCAGGTTAAGGTTTGCACCTGTCGGATTATGGCAGCAGCCATGCAAAAGCACCACATCACCGGCGCGAACCTGTTTGAGATCGTCCAGCATGCCGCCAAAGTCGACCCCCCGGGTGTCATCATCGAAGTAGCGATACGTCACCATCTCCATCCCGAGATACTTTAGGATCGAAATATGGTTCGGCCAGGTCGGGTTGCTGACAAAGACCCGTGCGTTTGGATTGGCCATCTGAATCAGTTCGAACGCTTGGCGCACCGCCCCCGTCCCACCCGGCGTCGCAGCCGCCGCCACAGTGTTGCGCTGCACCGCGTCACCCAGAATGAGATCGATCATCGCATCGGAAAAAGCGGGATCACCAACCAGACCGACATAGGCTTTGGTCTGTTGTTCTTCCCACAGACGATGCTCTGCTGCCTTGATGGCACGCATCACTGGCGTGACACCTTCTGCGTTTTTGTAAACGCCGACACCCAGATCCACTTTGTTGTCGCGCGGATCCTCGCGGAACATCTGCATCAGGGCCAAGATCTTGTCGGCCGGTTGCGCCTTAAGGTGTTCGAACATCAGTTGTCTCCAGTGGCAACGGGCACGGTGGGGAAAGCCCCCCATTCTGCCCAGGATCCATCATAAACGGACCAATCATGCTTACCCAAACGCTCCATCGCCAAAGCGAGGATGCAAGCGGTAACGCCGGATCCACAGGTGGTAATGGCAGGTTTGCCAAGATTGACGCCCGCATCAGAGAATACGGCGCGCAAAGCGTCAAGGTCCTTCATCGTTCCGTCCGCATTCATCAGCGATTGGAACGGTACGTTTTTTGAGCCTGGAATATGGCCAGATCGTAAACCTTCGCGAGGCTCTGGGTCCGCGCCTGCGAAGCGGCCTGCCGACCGGGCATCAATGATTTCGGTATCGCCGAGCTTTGAGGCAGACGACACTTGTGTCACGTCCCGCACCAACTGGTTTTGCACGCGCACCGTCATGTGCCTGTCGCGGATCATTGGCGGCAAATCTTCAATCTCGCGTCCCTCGGCCTGCCATTTCGGAAAACCACCGTCGAGAACGGCCACGTTTTCCTGACCCATGAGGCGGAACATCCACCAAACGCGGGCTGCGGAGTTCACACCAGCCCCGTCATAAACAACAACCTGGTGACCATCGCCAATGCCCATGGCCCGCATTCGGCTCATGAACTTTTCCGGCGGTGGCGCCATATGCGGCAAGTCCGACCGGTGATCCGAGATTTCATCAATATCGAAATAGCGTGCGCCCGGGATATGGGCCGCACTATATTCGGATTTCGGATCACGTCCGGCCGCTGGCAAATACCAGGAACCATCTATGATGCGCAGATCGGGGTCTTTCAGATGGGCGGCCAACCATTCGGTCGACACCAGCGTTTTGGGATCGTTAGCTGACATAGGGCCATTCCTTTAGGCAACGCCTGTGTGCTTAGCGCTTCATGGGTCCAAGTGGCAAGGCCGGGACCTTGGTTTTCTGTCGTGTCAAAGACGCGCAGCGCGCTATCGATTGTCCTTCAGCAAACGCTGCTTCTGACGCGACCAATCCCGTTTGGCCTGCGTCTCGCGCTTGTCGACATTCTTCTTACCCTTAGCAATGCCCAGCTTGATCTTGGCCATACCGCGGTGGTTGAAATACATTACCATTGGCACCAGCGTCATACCCTTGCGCTGGGTCGCGGACCACAGATCGGCAAGCTCCTTGCGGCTGACCATCAGCTTCCGCTTGCGACGCTCTTCATGCTTGAAAGCTTTGGCCTGGGCATAGGGTGCGATGTAGCTGTTGACCAACCACAGTTCGCCCTCGTCCACCTCTGCATAACTCTCCGCGATGTTGCCGCCATTGGCCCGTAAAGACTTTACCTCAGACCCCTCCAACACGATGCCGCATTCGATGTCCCGCTCAATTGCGTAATCGAACCGCGCCCGCCGGTTTTCCGCGATGACCTTGTAGTTCGGATCTGATTTCTTCTGTGCCATGGCGCGCAGATTTAGGCGCTGTCACGGCGAGGGACAAGCCGCATCCTGCTTGCGCGTGCCGGAACTTGCGGCCTACGGTGACAGGGAGGAGAGTTTGATGACCACAAAAGCCTGTCTCATTATCGGGGCCGGAGACGACACTGGCGCCGCCATTGCCCGCGCTTTCGCAAAGGACGGGTATGCAGTGTGCTTGTCGCGCCGACCTCGGCACGCGGATAAGCTGGAGGCGTTAGCTCAATCGATCCGGGATTCCGGGGGGTCGGCACATCCTTTTCCTTGTGACGCCAGGGACGAAGAGGCCGTCTCAACTCTGGTTGCGAACATAGAAGAACAGGTTGGCCCTATCGAAGTCGCTGTGTTCAACATCGGCGCAAATGTGCGTTTTTCGATCACGGACACAAATGCGCGTGTGTTCCGCAAGGTCTGGGAAATGGCGTGTTTCGCAGGGTTTCTGATGGGCCGTGAGGTGGCAAAGCCGATGCTGGCACGCGGGCGCGGCACGATCCTGTTTACCGGTGCAAGCGCCTCGGTTCGTGGATCTGCTGGCTTTTCGGCCTTTGCCTCGGCCAAACACGGTCTTCGGGCGCTGGCACAATCCATGGCGCGCGAGCTAGGGCCCCAGAACATTCATGTGGCCCATGTGGTGATTGACGGTGCTATTGATTCAAACTTCATCCGCGAAAATTTCCCGGACGTGGACGCGAGACGGGCAAGGGATGCGATTTTGAACCCGGAGCACATCGCTGCCAATTTCGTTATGCTGCATAACCAACCCCGCACCGCCTGGACGCATGAATTGGATCTGCGGCCATGGGGTGAACCTTTCTGAGGATATGATGAGCAAGACCATTGAGTTCTATTTCGATTTTGGCAGCCCGAATGCGTATTTGGCACACCATGCGTTAAAAGGCGTTTTGGAGCGGACTGGCGCTCAGGTGGAGTACAAGCCCGTGCTGCTAGGTGGGATTTTTAAAGCCACCAACAACCAGCCGCCGATGATGGCTTTTGCCAATGTGAAGGGCAAGATGGCTTACGAAAAACTGGAATTCGACCGGTTTTTGAAGAAGTACGCGCTGAACAAATTCAAATTCAATTCGCGCTTCCCGGTGAACACGCTGCTCATGATGCGCGCAGCGATGGTGGCCCAACGCGATGGGTATCTGGAAGCGTATATTGAAGCAGGTCTGAAGGCGCTTTGGGAAGACGATCAGAACATGGCTGATCCAACTGTCTTTGCCGAGGTCATGGCAAATGCTGGGTTTGATGGCGCAACACTGCTAGATGCCACACAGGACGAGGTTGTGAAATCGGCCCTTGTGGCCGCCACAGCCGAAGCCGTCGCGCGCGGCGTGTTCGGCATTCCAACCTTCTTTGTCGGGGACGAGATGTTCTTTGGGAAGGAACGCCTTGGACAGGTCGAAGACCAGCTGGCTTAGCGCCCTATCAATCGCGCCGTTTTATCTGCCGCCAAACCAGCGCCGCAGTCGACCGCCACGTTCTTGCACCGCGTCTCCTGCCGCATCGAAGCGATCCTCGATGTCTTCCAACACCGGGTCAATCCGTGCGCGGCGGAAGCGGCGCCATCGGACCCACAGCCCGTAAACAAGCGCTGCAAAGAGCGTCAGGAAAATGATGTTGAAATAATTGATCGGTCTATAATCTGGTCCCTCAACAGGTTTGAGCGAGACGGCGTTCGGGAAGGATGAAAAGAACTCGTTCCGCCAGCCGTAGTGACGGACGCTGACCCATTCCGGGTTGTCTTTGGTCGAAACCAGATCGGCAGCTTCGGTGTAAAGATTTGCCGTGTCGAATTTAAAGTAAGGGGGCCAACGCCAGCCAGTATCCTCGTTGCGGTATACGATTGCGCGGCCGTTTGTGTCCACTGTTTGGATGAACTGCACATCGCGGTTGGAGATGTTGACAGACTGATCATCGGGGGTCGACCAGAAGATGCGCGTCCAATCGTTCAACTCTTGGCGCTCTTCATAGGTGTTCACGATCCGCACGACATCATGTTGCGGCAAGGTGTAGTGAAGGAAAGACGCGATGGTTCCCCAGAACAAAACCAAAAACACCCATTTGACGTAGCGCATCTGCCTGCCCTCACATAAAATTCGTCACGTAGATCAGGATCGCGATCCCGGTCAGAGGGATGACGTAAACCCCCCAGATCAGCTTGCGCCGAACGGATCCATCATACTCCTCAAGCCCTTCGCGAATAAAGGTTTCCTTATCACCGGGCATGCCTTCTTGATGGTAGCGGTCTTCCAGCTTTTTGCGTCGGACTGAACGGGAGTAAAAAGACAGGCACACATAGACAATCGTCAGCACCACAAAAAGGATAAACATTAGTCTGGCTGCGCCCAGCATGGTGGCTCCTTTGGTGACAATACGCACGTCTTTTTGTCAGCACGAATGCCAACGCTTTCTGCTACATCACCTGATGTGGCAGAGCTTCAAAATCAACCAACTATTGGAGATTTTTGGCAAAATCTGCGCGGCAACTGCGCGCAGCCATATGATTTTACCGGGCCGTCCGCTGCTGACGGAAGACAAAAATGGCTGATAAAGCAAGCAGAGGAAGCGCAAATGCCCTGTAAGCGACCTGAAGGTTAAAGCCCAGATACGCGATCATGCTACCTTCGAACAACAACAGCGACTCTTCCAGTGGCAACCCTTCGAAACCCCGCAAAGCCAGCATGGCAAAAAATGTCAGGTACAACGCGGCGGCGGCCCCCAGATAACCGATCAGCCCCCATCGCGTTGGTATAAACACTCCGGCTACGACTGCCAGCCCGGTAACAATTGCAACGAACATGTACTCTGTCCCTTCTGGATGCGGCCATTCACGGCCCTTTTCGAAAAGATGAGCGCAACGGGATCAGCCGCAAGGACTGATCGCCGCTTCGTGAAAAATCGCTGCAAAGTGTTTCAGAGCTAGCCAACGATGTTGAAGTCAGGCCCGTAAGGATATCCGGTAATATTTTCGTTGCCGTCTGCGGTAATGACGAGAATATCGTGTTCCCGATACCCGCCCGCACCGGGCTTTCCGTTGGCGATTGTCAACATCGGTTCCATCGAAATCACCATGCCCGGTTGCAAGATCGTGTCGATATCTTCGCGCAGCTCCAACCCGGCTTCGCGGCCGTAATAATGCGACAGCACACCGAAGGAATGACCATAGCCAAACGTCCGGTATTGCAAGAGATCCAGTTCTTCAAAAAACGCATTGATCTGGTGAGTAATCTCCGCGCAGCTAGCGCCGGGTTGCAACAAGCTCATCCCGTATTCATGGGCGGCTACGTTAGCCTCCCAGATTTTGAGAGAGGCGTCATCGACCTCACCCACGAACATGGTCCGTTCCAATGCGGTGTAATAGCCTGAGATCATTGGGAAGGTGTTGAGTGATAAGATATCACCGCGTTCCAACACACGACCCGTGACCGGATTATGGGCCCCATCCGTGTTCAACCCGGATTGAAACCACACCCACGTATCGCGGTATTCGGCGTCGGGAAAACGCTTGGCAATCTCGGCCTCCATCGCGTCGCGGCCCGCCATCGCGACATCGATCTCGCGCACGCCCTCTTTCACTGCGTCGCGAATGGCATAACCGCCCACGTCAGCGACCTGCGCGCCCTGCCGGATCAAGGCGATTTCAGCCGGGGATTTGTTCATACGCTGCCGCATTGTCGTTGGCGCGATGTCGATCATGGCCGCGGGTTTCAGGAAGTCTTCCATTTTATCCCGCTGCATGATTGTCAGGTGATCGCCTTCATAGCCAATCACCTTGCCCTCACCCGCCACAGACAGGATTGCACGCCAGAAATTGTCGCGCTGCCAATCGGTATAGGTGATGTTGTCGCCATAGCACCGACGCCATGGCTGACCCGCATCGATCCCCGCGCTGATCGTGACGCTCTGTGTGTCCGTGACGACCAAGCCGTAGGGTCGGCCAAAGGAACAGTAGAGAAAGCCAGAATAATAGGCGATGTTATGCATCGATGTGAAGACGGCAACAGAACAACCCGCATCCTCCATCCGCTGACGCAGGCCTTTCAGACGCGCCTCGTATTCGATTTCCGCAAAGGGGAGCGTGGCTTTTTCACCATTGTGGTAATGGTACATTTCAGGGCGAGCGGTCATGTCAGACCCTCCTTTTCAGAAAGGTCCCGGCGTACAGGACATGTATGGAACAACGCCTGATCGGGCGACGCCATCGCCCAGGCCCGTGCAGTGTGCCTATGCCGCGTCCGGGGTCAAGAGGCGTGTCAGACCACTATGCGGGTCGGCCAACGGATCAATCACATCAAAATGATGCATATCTGGGGCTACATGACAGGGTACATCCCATGCTGCGGCCAGCCAGCGCGCTTGATCGAGAAAGGCTGGCCTCTCATCAGCGCCAACCCAAACTGTCACCGGGACATCTGGCGCGGGCTGATGGATGGGACTTTCTGCCTGTGCTTCTTCCACGTCCATCTGGAAATCAGCATTCATGGAAGTGCGCAATAAAGGCTCCAAATCCGAAAGCGGCGAGATCGGAACAACGCAAGCCAAACGCTGCGCAACATCGGACGGTAACATGCCAGGAGCCAGCATGCGCGCCACAAGGTGGCCTCCTGCCGAATGGCCGGTCAGGGCAATCGGCCCCTTTGTGATCTCTGCCACGGCTGTCACTGCGGACGCAATCTGTGTGGTGATACCAGAGATCGAGTTTTCCGGGCACAGCGTGTAGGACGGCATAGCGACAGCCCATCCTTTTGCAACTGGTCCGTTTGCAAGGTGAGACCAGGACGTCCGATCAAACGCACGCCAATATCCGCCGTGCACGAAGATGACAGTCCCTTTCGGCGCACCATCGGGTAGAAATAGATCAAAGACCTCACGCTCCGCTTCTCCGTATGTCAGTCCGATTTTTGCGCGGGCCCCCAACGCAGTCCGAAAGGCCAATGCCTGCTCCGCCCATCTGGGCGGATAGGTTTCTGCGTTCGGAATATACGCACCGTTTGCATACGCATCATCCAGTTCCATGCGCGCCTCCCCTCAA
>CAYODE010000152.1:0-8609 GCA_964402685.1 uncultured Aestuariivita sp.
GTATATCCCGCCGCTGAGCCCGATCCAGAACGCCGCCGAAGCGGGCAAGATCGGATCGGATGGCATGATGCCAAACGTCCAGGACCTGCGTATCCCGGTGCGCTACCTCGCCAACATGCTGACAGCGGGCGACGAAGCTCCGGTGGTCAATGCGCTCGAACGGATGCTTGCCATGCGCGCTTACATGCGTGCCAAGACCGTGGACGGTGTCAACGACGAAGCGATTGCCGCCCGCGTGGGGCTGTCTGGTCGGGTCATAGAGGACATGTACAAGATCATGGCTCTTGCGGATTACGAGGATCGCTTCGTCATCCCGACAACACACCGCGAGCAGGTCGAGATCGCTTACGACATCAAGGGCGGCTGCGGCTTTACCGATGGGAACGGGTGTTCCAGCGGGTCGTCGAAAACCTCTCTTTTCGGCAAGGCCAAACGCCCCCTCAATATGCCGGAGGTGATGTGATGGACCACGCAATCCAAGATCGCACCCTGAAAGCCCTTTCCTTGCTTCTGAGTTACCCGACGCGCGAGCTGCAGCATGCCATGCCCGAAATCGGAGCCGTTCTGGCCTCGGACACGCGATTGACAGCAGCAGCACGTCGGGCGTTGCGCCCGCTCATTGGGGAGCTGGGCGGGCGCGACATCTACGACCTTGAAGAGACCTATGTCGGCCTCTTCGATCGCTCTCGTACCTTGTCGCTCAATCTCTTTGAACATGTCCACGGCGAAAGCCGCGACAGGGGCGGAGCGATGGTGTCTCTGGTCGAGATGTACCGAGACACCGGCTTTGATCCGGCAACAAGCGAGCTTCCCGACCACTTGCCGGTGTTGCTTGAGTTCCTGTCGATGCGTCCTTTTGCCGAAACACAGGATACCCTCGCGGATGCCGCGCATATTCTGGAGGCTTTGCACACCCGGCTCGTCCGACGAGAAAGCCCCTACAGTGCTGCCTTTGCCGCTTTGCTGCAGTTGGCCGGGGCAACCGCGGATCGTGAGGCCGTTGCCGAACTCCTCGATCAGCCGGATGACGATCCGAACGATCTCGAAGCCCTCGACGCTGTTTGGGAGGAGAGCGAAGTCCGTTTCGGTCCCGATCCCAATGCCGGGTGCCCGCAGGTGCGCGACATGCTCGCGCGCATGGACGAGCCATCAAATCCTAAACCGCGACACGCGGCAGAATAGGGAGGGACCAAGATGTTTCCCAATCTCGATATCGACTTCATCATCTTTGGCGTCATGCCGTATGTCGCGTTGACGGTGCTCCTCGTGGGTTCCATCGCACGATATGACCGTGACCCCTTCACCTGGAAAAGTTCCTCCAGTCAGCTTCTTCGACGCAAGCAACTGGTCTGGGGCTCTATCCTGTTCCACGTGGGGATCCTGACGGTGTTCTTCGGGCACCTTGTCGGGCTTTTCACACCGGTCTGGGTGCTGGACGCAATTGGCATCCCATATGCGCTCAAGCAGTGGATGGCCGTCCTCATTGGTGGCCCCGCGGGCATCGCGGCCCTGATCGGCGCCACGCTGCTGTTGCACCGCAGGTTGTTCGATCCGCGCATCCGCGTCACGTCGAGCTATCCGGACATCCTCATCATGGTACTGATCTGGCTCCAACTGGCCATCGGCCTGCTGACCATCACCCAGACGCTGCAGCACATGGATGGTGCGGAGATGGTGCGCTTCATGACTTGGTCACAAAGCATTGTGACCTGGAACCTCAATGCCTGGGCGATGGTGGTGGATGTCCACTGGCTCTACAAGCTGCACATCTTCCTCGGCCTGCTGATCACCATTCTGTTCCCCTTCACACGGTTGGTTCACATGATTTCGGGCTTCGTGGCACCGTTCCGGTATCTGTTTCGGTCCGGGTATCAGATTGTCCGGTCGCGGCGTAAGGCGGCTCTGCCGGTGCGGACCGGCGTATCATCAGCTCAATCCCGAGCAGCGGGCCAACAAAAAGCGCCGGGCGCGCAGCCAGCGGAGTAACGATCATGAGTGCACCACTGTTTCCTGATCTGCTCGTCAATGGTGAAAGCATCCCTCACGCGGTCGTCGCCGCCGAAGCGCAGAACCACGAAGCACCGAAGGGCAAGCCGGGGATCGCATGGCGCAAGGCGGCGAATGCCGTGGCTATCCGCACCCTTCTGCTGCAGGAGGCACGGGCGCGGGGGTTGCGGGCCGACCCGATTGAAGTTGGAGCGGGACGGTTTGAAACGGAGGAGGAGGCCCTGATCCGGGGCCTTCTCGAAGACGTGGTCGAGGTGGAGACCCCCTGCGACGCCGATGTAAGGCGAGAATGGGAACGTGATCCGTCTCGCTTTCGTTCGCCGCCCTTATGGGAGGTGTCTCATATTCTGTGCGCCTGCGACCCGCGCGACGACGACGCGAAGACCCGGGCCCATGCACGTGCGGTCGACCTCACGGCGAAGGCCCGCGCTGACCCACGGGGCTTCGCGCGGCTGGCCAAGGAGCACAGCGATTGCGGCTCGAAGTCTGCCGGCGGCGCGCTTGGTCAGGTTGGACCGGGCGATACCGTTCCTGAATTCGAGGCGGCGCTGCGCCAGCTTTCGGTCGGGCAGATCACGGCCGAACCGGTTCTGACACGCCATGGCTGGCACATCATTCGAATGGATGCGATCGCGGATGGCGCTGTCCTTCCGTTTGATGCCGTGCGTCCAAAAATCTCCGACGCCATGGAGAAAGCGTCCTGGGCCCGGTCGGCCCGGTTATTTGTCAACAATCTGGTCGCGTCCGCCGAAATCTCCGGCGCGGACCTCCGATCGGTCTAGCCCTCGGAAGGCAGGCCCATGAACAACCATGCGCGTGTCATGAAACGCGGCGACTGCCTTTCGCCGACTGACCTCAAGCTTCTTGGGACCCCCTTGGATTTCATCCACGAAGAACATTTGCGAGAGCGTGAAATCTGCTCGGGAATCGATGCGCTGGCACAATCGCAATCGCCTGACCTGATGGTCTTCCCCCACGGAAGTGGTCCTCCGCTTTCCGAGGCAATGCGCTGATGGGGGACCGGGCCATGAATTATGTGCAATTTGTATTCGATGACGACGGCGCAGGACGCCATACGGCAGATATTTGAAGGGATCACGCACAACGCAGGTAACCTCGCGCCTCTGCCGGGTATCTACCCGGATACGAGCGCAAAAGGAATTCGAGCAGCCACAATCATCGGTAAAAAATGGCAGCAGAAACAATCATCTACAATTTTCATTTAGTTTCAGTATTTTACGTTTTGTGGCGCGACACACAGCTTTGCCATTTCTGTGTCATTAAGTCATTGAGTTTAATGCTCGGCGGTTTTCGGCAACGCACAAGACTTGCGATTTGCGACTCAAAGGTCTTCCATCAAGCAATTGAGTTCAGCTACCGGACATTCGTCGATGATGCAGATAGTGGCGGCTCAGAGACCAAAATGCTATACGCTGCGGGCTTCGTAAATGTCCGCTTGGCCAAACATGATGTGCGCCCAAGAGTAACTTATTTTTGCATAGGTAGAAATGCAATTCACTATTCGTCAGAGAATACGACTGATGTTTTGGCCTCCACAGAGGTCGGTATTCACTGCTCCCTCACCTAGCCAGCCCCTTCCAAATAAAAAACGTATGATACAAACCGAAACAGGTTGCTGGTGTTCGAACGACACACCACGTCAGAGTAAAGATTTTCAGGAATCGATCATCAACTGGTGAAAACAGATCAGAGGCGATTGCAGCGTTACATGCCAACAGTCCAGCGAAGAAAAGGATTGCACCAAACACCTGTTTCTTGAAGTCGTAGGGATGTTGTTGCCAATGGTCCGATGGCAGCTCACCTCTTCGATACATTGCCTGTCGGAATGGCCACCAAATCTGTCGTATGTAGAGGTCATACAGATAGAAATAAGGTTCCAATGTTATTCCCAAGACTATCCATGGAATGACGGGCAGATCGGATGAGGGTTGTATCAGTAATAGATTGCTACAAAGACATAAGTGGACTCCAGAATATGCTGCAGACCAAAAGAAGTACGCTTTCTTATTGGACAGAACCTCTGGCGAAAGATCCTCATCATGTTTTTCAGGTTTTGCGTGTTTCATTTTCTGTCTGTCAAGATGTTCACTTTAGCAAGAGTTATCGCAAAACCCTATCAAGAATAGGCGATTGTATATTTGGCAAACCGATAGATAAT
Organism: uncultured Aestuariivita sp.; assembly: GCA_964402685.1. Taxonomy (GTDB): domain Bacteria; phylum Pseudomonadota; class Alphaproteobacteria; order Rhodobacterales; family Rhodobacteraceae; genus Aestuariivita. The sequence continues at coordinate 4,187 of CAYODE010000152.1, forward strand.
CGCCAAAGCTTTCTTTCGAAGTTGATTTCAAATTCAATATAGTTTTCTGAGGCCTCTAGCCGGTCGTTTGACAAGGCATCAGTAAAGACCGGCATTCAAGAGAACGTTGCGAAAACCAACCTGATACGCGGTTTGACTGATGGACCAGAGAACAATCAGGCATAAGCATCGAAAGTCAGCAGTGCGGGCTGTGTTTGTCGCACTGTGCACAGCCGTTGGTGCCTGCTAAACACCACTTCTTTGGTGCTGAACTTTGAGCCATACAGCTGATCACGGCAGTCGATTTTGGGCAAATCCACTGGTGACGCCGCAAAGGCTGCCAGCGTCAACTGCGTCCGGGCTAAAAAGCCTCTCGAGTATCGCAGTAGCTCTGGTGTCTGGCCTTTCCCAAGGATCCTTTTGAAATGCAGGGATGGGCGATTTGACAAGCAGTCTCTCAAATCCGGTCTGTTTCGAACACGTAGCACCTCTGAAAAAACTCTTTCGCTCAGCTCTAAGGTTGTAGTTTTCGCGCGAGATCGTTCGGGCGGCTGCTCGAAACGAGTCCAAGGGAATGTCGCAACCAAAATCTTTTCAAGCTTACAGAATTGTAAGCTGGGTGACCGCGGTCTGTAAGGTCAACCGCCCATTTTAGTCTCATCGAAAGGCAAGCCAGCCTTTCAAACCCTAGAAATGGAGACATGACATGAACAAGAAACTCATTGCAGGCTGTGCACTTTCTGGCCTGGTTTTTGCAGGCGGGATATCGGGTATGGTGTCCGCGCAGTCAGCCGCCGACGCGACGGGACTGACGGAGGGGCAGGTCATCGAGATTGCCCTGTCTGAGGTGCCCGGCGACGTGATCGAGGTCGAGCTTGAGCGTCACCGCGGGCAGAGTATCTACGAAATCGAAATCCGCGCGGCGGATGGTGCCGAAATGGAGGTTGAGGTCGATGCCGAGACCGGCGATGTTTTGCAGATCGAAGCCGAGGATGAGGGATGTGGCGAGGATGGCGAAACCGACGATGCATGACCGGCTGCATTGTCTTTTCAGGCAAAGTGACGAGGTTGCCGGTTCCGGCGACCTCTGACCCTTTTCGATTTTGGACCGAGGAACATCATGCGCATTCTGCTTCTGGAAGATGACAAACAACTCGGCCCTTGGATTGCGGGTGGCTTGCGTGAAGACGGTCATGTCGTTGATCACTTCGAGGACGGAAAAGATGCTTTGATGGCTGCAATGGGCCAGGAATTCGACCTGATGATCCTGGATCGCATGGTGCCCGGGTTAGACGGTTTGGCGGTTTTGAAATCATTGCGCGCGTCCAAGGACACAACGCCGGCGCTGTTTCTTACAGCGTTGGGTGAAGTTGATGCGCGGGTTGAAGGGCTTGAGGCGGGGGGCGATGACTACCTGACCAAGCCCTTCGCCTTCGCCGAATTGTCAGCGCGCGTTGCCGCGCTTGGACGCAGGCGGGATGGCGGGGACGGCGCCAACGCCACGCAGACGGTTCTGCGCTACGGCGATCTGACGCTGGACCTCTTGTCGCGGCAGTGTGAACGGCAGGGCCAAAGCATCGAACTGATGGCCAAGGAATTCAAGTTGCTAGAGTATTTCATGCGACGTCCCGGGCGGCTGGTGACGCGGACAATGTTGCTTGAGCAGATCTGGGACATGAGTTTTGACCCCACCACCAGTGTGGTCGAAACCCACATCAGCCGGTTGCGGTCGAAGATCGACAAACCCTTCGAGCAGCATTTGCTGCGTACGCGCCGTGGCGAGGGGTATGTCTTTGGCAAATAGGCTTCTGGGTCAGATCAGGTGGTTGCACCGTTCATCGACGCTGCGCCTTTCGCTGCTCTTGTCGGTGATCTTCGCCATTGGATTTGCCGCTGCAATCTTTCTGGCCCTGACATTGGGGCAGAATGCAATTGAACGGCGCGTGGATGTAACGCTTGGGGCGCTGGCCGGGGCGTCGGTCGTTGACAATTCGAACGCCGACAGCGCGGCCATGATCCTGCGATCCCTTGACAATATGCGTGGATTGCCTGCGCCGTTCTCGCGTGCTGTGTCCCGAGGCGGCGGTACGATCGAACTCAAGGACGATCTGTGGAGATCCGATATCTGGCGGGTCCTGGTCACACGGGACAGCCAGGGCACGCCCGTGATGGTGGCCGTGCCGCTGGAGGACAGCGAAGAGGCGCAGGAGTTGCTTGCGGGCATATTGTGGACCACGGCAGCTGTTGTCATCGCCGTGACGCTGGCCACCGGGGTTGGGACCGGCTTGTTGGCGCAGCGTCGGCTGGTGCGTATCCGCAAGACACTTGGCCGCTTGGCGGACGGGGACCTGACAGCGCGGACCGGGCACAAGCGGTCCAAGGACGATCTCGATGACATCGCACGGCAGCTGGACATCACCGCGGCGGAACTTGAACGTCTTGTCACGCAGACCCGCCACCTGAGCGCAAGCCTCGCCCATGATTTGCGCACACCGCTGGCGCGCTTGCAGGCACAGTTGGAAATGCTGCCGGATGGGGACAAACGCGGTGCGGCCCTGGAAGAGGCGCGCCGCCTTTCAGAAGTGTTCGACACCATCATGCGGGTGGCGCGGATCGAGGCGGCACAGGGGCGGGACGGATTCGAGCCCGTTCCGCTGGATGCACTGGTTGGGGAACTGTCCGACACTTTTGGCCCGGTCGTCGAGGAAGACGGCAAGGAACTGTCTGTCGAAATGTACTCGCCCGTCACGGTTCAGGCAGATCGCCAGATGCTGGTACAGGCAATGGCGAACCTCATCCAGAATGCGTTGGTTCACGGCGGCGCGCAGATCACGCTCTTTGCCCACGGGCGGACGCTTGGTGTGGCGGACAATGGACCCGGCGTAGATCCCGCGCAATTCGGGGACATTGTGAAACCCATGGTGCGCCTTGACGCGGCCCGGACAACAGAAGGGACGGGGCTGGGTCTTGCCCTGGTGCGGGCCGTGGCGGAACGGCATGGTGCGCAGCTTGAACTGTCTGAAAACGCCCCGCAGGGCCTGAGGGTCGCGCTCAAATTTGCAGATTTGTAAGGTTCGGGTCAGTCGCCTGTAAGCCACGGTCTCCATATCCAGATCATCGAAACCAACGATGCAACTGGAGATGACCAAATGAAAACCTTGATTGACAAAACCACGTCCGCCGTAGCCGCCGTTGTCTTGTTCGCCGCCGCCTGCGCGATGGTCGGCTTGGGGTTTGCTCTGGCTGGAGCGCTTGCAGTCTTTGCTTTGATTTCTGTCGGAATCGCAATTCTGGCTGCTCCTTTCGCAAAGCTGGCGCAGCGCCCGGCCGATGATCTGGCTGATGCGAAAACCACAGCGTGATCCGACACTTCAGAAATCGGAGACCGATATGACCACACCGGCAAGTCCCCACGGCTTCGTGACAAAAGGCATCCATTGGCTGTCCGCCGGTTTGATCGGCTATGGCTACCTGAAAGGCATCGACGATGTGTCGCAACTGGCCGATCCGGCGGCGCTCCAGTTTGAGGTCGCCTTTGCCGCAGTTCTGGGCGCGCTGTTTCTCATTCGGCTGTTCTGGACCAAGACAGTTGGCGGCGCGACGCGGTTGCCGCAACATGCGCCACGGTGGGAACACTTCGCGTCGCGCATCGTGCATTGGGGCCTCTATGCTGCTGTGTTCGGGATCGTCTTGACCGGCTTTGGCATCGCAATCGGTTACACGACACCCATCTTTGGCGGCCTGTTTCTGGGTGCGATGATCGGCTTGCATGAGGTCGCTCTGACGGCCATGCCCCTGCTTTTGCTCACTCACATTGCCGGGGCGCTTTGGCACAAGATTGTACGCCGCGACGGGGTTTTGGAAAGTATGACCGGGAAACTGCCCATCTAAGGGCAGAAGACGGGGCCATAGAACAGAATAGACCCCATTGCGTGCAGGTCTTGGCGTTCGTCCATGTTACTGTCGCTGCTTCGACCAAGGAACGCTCAGGAGCAGTAGCCGCGTCTCAAACCCGACCATTTACTGATCCCTCCAAATCGGAAGGCGACAGGTTCCGTACGCCCATCGGCCGACTTTGAGTGAGCCGATGGGCAGTTTGAAACGCGGGTCAGTTCAGTGACGCGATGAAGCTGTCCACTTCGTCCAGTGACAGATATTCGACCTCTTCGGTTCCGCTCTCCGTGAAGGACCAAATCACCGCAGGCGCGGAGACGTCACCGTTCCCGTCAAAGCGCACGTTGCCCGTCGCGCCCTGGTACATCACCGTGCCACCGCCAGCGAGCACCTCCTTGGCCTTTGCAAATCCGGCTGTGTCCGCAGTGATTGCCATCCCGTCAGGATCTGTGACCTTGCTTACCGCTTCGGCGATATCGGCGCCGGTGGCGTCCTTGCCCGCCGCTTCCATCGCCAGCAGCGCGATCATCGTCGCGTCATAGCTGTTGCC